>NZ_JBQEAU010000031.1:0-37128 GCF_052108595.1 Advenella sp. | reverse complement strand
CCTGTGTCAGGCGAGATCGTGCTGGCCGTGGTGACTTCGCAGCATAGCGCAACGCGCGCGCAGGTAACGGCGCTGCAAGAGCAGGGTGCGATGGTACTGACTCCCGAGCCGCAGGTACTGGGCGATGATGTCCTGTGGCAGTCATGGCAGCGGCAAATGCTTGCGCGCGTCGCCGGTAGCGACGGTGCCGGCCGGATGCTGGTGCTGCTGGCACCGGCCCGCCAAGTACCTGGGTTGACCTCTGCTATGGTTGCTCGTCGTCTTGGTCAATTGGCGCTGGCGATTGTGCGTACCGGCAAGGTTCGCGGCCTGATCGCTACCGGCGGCGACGGTGCCGAGCAGGTGATGTCGGCCTTACAGGCAACCGGTATCCGCCTGATAGATGAAGTGTCCGGAGGTGTTCCTTTGGGCACGCTGATTGGCGGCGAATATGCCGGCATGCCGATTGTGACCAAGGCCGGTGGCTTTGGTTCGGAAAATGTTTTGATTCAGGCTGCAGAAACCCTGACGGAAAGGAAATTCAAATGAGTACGAAAAAATTGCCCATGTTGGCGGTAACCGTTGGCGACGTCGCCGGCATTGGTCCTGAAATTACAGCCAAAATGCTGTTGAACCATCCTGACCTGCGCGATATTGCCCGGTTTGTCGTCATCGGGGACGTGGCCGCACTGCGCAAGGCGGTGTTGAATCTGAACGGTGATGTGAGCAAGGTGCGGGAAATTTCGGCACCGGGGCAAGCGACCAACGAAGCGGGCACCATCGAGATCATCCAGGTCGGACCGTCTCTTGAAGACGTTGAACTGGGCAAGTTGGATGCACGTGCCGGCGCCGGCTCTGCGCTGTTTGTCATGAAAGCCTGTGACCTGGCCCGCAAGGGTGAAGTTGACGGCATCGTTACCGCGCCGTTGAACAAAGCAGCCATGCACCTGGGTGGTCATAAGTGGCCCGGCCATACCGAACTGCTGGCTCATGAATTCGGTGTCAAAAATTACTCTCTGGTGCTGTCCGCCGGCGATCTGTATGTGTTTCATGCAACGACACATGTGTCGTTGCGTCAGGCCATTGACGATGTGAACCCCAAGCGCATGGACGACATTTTGCAACTGGTTCACGCGTTTTCCAAAGCCCTTAACCGTCAGGACGAGCCGATTGCCGTCTCTGGCCTGAATCCGCATGCTGGTGAGAACAATATCTTCGGCACGGAAGACAGTGCTATATTAACGCCAGCCATCGAACGGGCTAAAGCGGCGGGTATCAATGCCGTCGGGCCAATTCCGGCAGATGCGCTCTGGCCGCAGGCCGTGCGAGGTAAATGGAAATTTCTGGTCGCGTGCTATCACGATCAGGGTCATGCGCCATTTAAGGCGGTATATGGCGATGACGGTGTCAATATCACAGTTGGCTTGCCGGTTGTGCGCGTCTCTGTGGATCACGGAACAGCGTTTGATATTGCCGGTCAGAACATTGCGCGTGAAGAAAGCCTGATTCTGGCAGCCGAACGTGCAGCCAGTCTTTCCCTTGGCTGGTCTTCGGTATGGGAAGCAGCTTCAAAGTCGGAAGGGGTATAGTTTAATTTTTGCGGGGATATCGTGCTTTATCTGAAAAAAATAGATGTAAAAAACAAAGGTAAAGAGGCGTTGTACAGGCAGGTTGCCGACAGCCTGAAAACCGCCATCTCTGAAAATCGGCTGCCGCCGGGCAGTCCGATTCCAAGTGAAAGTGCGCTGTGCGGACACTTCAATGTGGCGCGCAGTGTCGTGCGCCAGGCCCTCGCACTGCTGGTCGACGATGGATATATTCTGAAGCAGGCTGGCCGCTCTTCCGTGGTTGCCCCTCGCACTAAACACCGACGCAACCTGCAAAACTCGCTCAGCCTGCACGCGCAGCTGGAACGCGAGGGAACGCGCCTGCAGACGTCGGTGATCCGGCTGGAAGAGGCCGCCTTTCCTGCAGAGGTTGCTGCGTTCTATGGCGACATTGAAGGCCTGCTGCTTGAGCGCGTGCGCTATATTGATGATGAGCCTATTTCGTATGTGAAGACCTGGCTGCCAAAAGAGTTTGCCTCCCTGAGCAGCGAGGACTTGATCGATAGATCGCTGCACCAGCAGTTGTTGAAGCGCTTTAACCGTGAGCCACAACAGGGCCGCAATCAGATTCAGACAGTTTCCAGCGACAAGATGCTGGCCAATTATCTTAAAGTGAAAAAAAGCGATGCGCTGCTGCAATTGCAGGCGTCTTATTACGATCAGCATGGGTTGCCACTGGAGTGGTTCACTGCCTGGCATCGGGCTGACCGTGTCGTCTTTGATATCGCGGTGGATGCCTCGCTGGATAATAATATCCAGGTCAAGGATTTTCAGCGATCAATCAAGTAGTTCTGACGCGGGGCATGCTCAATGGCGCACCTACGATTGCTGGTCAATACAGTTGCTCTCAATATCACGTACTGCAAATTTTGCCGCATGCTGCCAGGCCTGATCATTATCGCCGCGATAAGATAGCGTGCGCTCGCACACAGGGGCGTTTTGGATCAAATCTACCATGGCAAATTTGATCCAGCCCACCAACGTGCTCATCTTGTGTACTTCGCCAAAAAGCAGATGGCTTGCGCCGGCCTTTTTTGCGTCGGCTGCCAGTGCTTCAAGACCCGGTTCCGCTGCATTGCATTTGTCATTTTGACAGGTCAGTAGCACTGTGTTTATTTTTCTGTTTTGCGCCAATCCATGGCGAACCGCCTCGTTCAGTGCTTGTAAACGCCGGGCATGTTCGGCAGTCTGGTCTCTGACTTCACCGGACGTATCCTTGAAGGCGAAGTTCGCAGCGGCCAGTGTCAGCAGCGGCTTTGCTTGGGCGGTAGCGTTGAACGTGGCAGCAGCCAAACCGGCAAGCAGCAGCAGTGGGCTCTGTCTGACATTAAAGCGATATAACGGTCGATATGAAAATGGCATGGCATTGGCCTCCAGTGATGGCGCAAGACGGACGCAGGACAGGTCGGTTCAAAGGCATATCATCAATGAATGTAACTCAGGTTGCGCGGCAAGTCACGCGCAAAATCCAAGAGGGGGCGGCGCGTATTGATAGCCTGAATGTCGACGTAGCAATGGGCTGAAGACAAATCAGCGTTGTGTTTTGCAGAAATAACCCATGTCGTCCAAAGCGCTTTGGATTTGGCTTAGCCCTTGTTGCGCGCCCATGGCCAGCGATACGTTTTTTGCCCCTTTGCCGATCGTGGCTTCGTGAACGTTGATGCGAACTATTGGCGCCTTCTGGCGTTCGCCAAAGTAGCGCACGGTGGCAACGGCGGTGCCCGCTCCCAATTCGACAATGACGGGGCGCCTGGTTTTTTTCAGCCATGCCTGCAGATACTGATGTTGCTGGCGGCTGCGGGTATCGACCCAATGCCAATCGTTGAACATCATGATGTTTGGTCGCGCCAGCGAGCCGCAGTGCGGGCAGCGTGGCGGCGGATTCAGCAACAGACATCGTTGCATATCTACGTGCGGTTCAAAGTCGTCAGCTGGCCAGATACCCTGTTCGCAAACGTCTATGCATTGCAAATAGTGAATTGAGCCGTGGCATTCAACGATCTGCTCCTGTGCAAAGCCTGCCTTCTGAAATTGGCCGTCGACATTGCTGGTAAACACAAATGCATTATTTGGCATTTGTGATGCAATCTGCTGCAGGATCTGAAATCCCGCGTGAGGCGTTGTGTCCCGATACAGGGCCAGGCGATGTCCATAAAATCCCCAGGCAAGCTCAGGGTGTTCGGGAAAATAAATGGGAGAGGCGATGTCCTCGAAACAGATACCCGAGGCGCGCAGTGCCGGATAATGTCGCCAGAAGCCTTCGGCGCCCCGAAAATCGGGCAGTCCCGAATCCACGCCCATACCGGCACCGGCAGTAACAAGCAACCCGTCGGCTTCACTGATCAGCGTGGCCGCCTTTTTTATAAAGGCTTGTTGTAATGAAGAGTTCATGAGAGGGCAGGCAGAGTCAATTTAATTTTTTATTGGCGCAGCAGGTAACAGTCTATCTTCCCATATTTTCGGCACAGGCCCGTATTTGCGGGTAGATTACATTCAGAAAATCGTAAATGAATATCTATTTGCCCAGAATCATAATCTTATGTGGCTGATCGGCTATTTAAATGTAGCCTGGATTGCAGTTTATCCGTCGCGTCTACCGGGCGCGAGGCTGCGAGGGGGCTTTTCTGTATCGCTGTGCCCAAATAAGGAGTGACGTTGATGTTCTGTGTCGCTTGCAAAATGTTGCGTGGCAGTCTTACCATGCGCCACATAATAATAGGCTAACGCTATGATTTATATTCGATAATTTTTTGCGTTGTTTGTTGTTAAGTTATTAGATCACAATCCTGGCGCTGTTTCCTGAATTGTAATAAGTTTTAATTATCCAGGGCGGCAAGCAGGAGCCAGGCAAGTGGGTACGCCAATAGACTTTGCAGCAATTTTCCGGCCAAAACCGCGAATTAAAAAAACCGCAAGCCATAAACGCCAGCCAAAACAAAAACGCCAACCGATAACGGCTGGCGTAAGTGCTTGATCTTGATGGTGGCCTGGGGCAGAATCGAACTGCCGACACAAGGATTTTCAATCCTCTGCTCTACCGACTGAGCTACCTGGCCAACAAAGAACGAAATAATACACTAGTTTTTGACTTGTGTATATATTTTGCAGCCTTCCTGACATAAATAATTAAAAAACATCGCCGGAAGGTCTATAATCAGACTAATACCAGATCATAAAAGAAAATTCAAGATATTACGGCCATGTCACTTGACGTTCTTACCTTCGGTTTGAATCATCATTCGGCGCCGGTGTCAGTGCGTGAACGGGTTTCCATGCCCGAACAGCTGCTGCGCCCGGCGCTTGACGGCTTGCGCTCGGCGTTTGGCGCCAGGGTGCAGGAAGCCACGATTCTGTCTACCTGTAATCGCACCGAAATCTACTGTGCAGCCCAGCCTGAAGTGGCTGAGCACATCCCCTCCTGGCTGGCCGAATTCAATTCGCTTGAAGCCAACGAACTGCGTCCGCACCTGTATCAGTACAACAAGGATCTGGCCGTACGCCACGCCTTTCGGGTTGCCAGTGGGCTCGACTCCATGGTCCTGGGTGAGCCGCAGATTCTGGGGCAAATGAAAACGGCCGTACGTGCGGCCAGCGATGCCGGGTCCCTGGGCACCTTGCTGCATCAGCTGTTCCAGAAAACCTTTTCGGTAGCCAAGGAAGTTCGCACGCAAACGGCCATTGGTGCGCAATCGGTGTCCATGGCTGCGGCCTCGGTTCGGCTGGCCCAGCGGGTGTTTGGCGATCTGTCCAAAACCCGGGTGTTGTTTATTGGCGCTGGTGAAATGATCGAGCTGTGCTCTACCCATTTTGCTGCGCAAAAACCCTCCTGTATGGTCGTGGCCAACCGCACGCGCGAGCGTGCCGAGACGCTTGCGTCCCAGTTCGATGGCAAGACCATGAAGCTGGCAGACCTGCCCGAGCGTTTGGCCGAATTTGACATTGTGGTGTCCTGTACGGCCAGTTCCCTGCCCATATTGGGTCTTGGACTGGTGCAAAAAGCGTCCAGGGCGCGTCGCCATATGCCCATGGTCATGATTGACCTGGCAGTGCCGCGCGATATCGAGCCTGAAGTGTCGCAGCTGGATGACGTCTATCTGTACTCGGTCGATGATCTGGGCCGTTATGTGCAAATGGCCAGTGATTCGCGCCAGGCTGCCGTGGTCCAGGCAGAGGCCATTATCGACAGTCGCGTGCAGAATTTCATGCACTGGATGGATTCGCGCGCGGTTGTGCCGGTTATTCGCAATCTGAACCAGGGCGCCGATGCCATCGTTCAGGCCGAACTGGACCGGGCCCGCCGCCTGCTGGCCAAGGGTGAAAACGCCGACCTGGTTCTTGAGCAGTTTGCCCGCAGTCTTACCCAGAAGTATCTGCACGCCCCTATGGTCGCGCTCAACCGCAGCCAGGGCGATGATCGCGCCGCGCTCATGGATATGCTGCCTCGTCTCTTTCCGTATCAGGATTCCAGCCATTAGCGGTGCTCTGGCCCGCTATCATTGGCGGCGGCGCTAAGCCTGGCGTCGCCTTTTTCCTGAACACGCCTTTTTCTTCCAAAACTCGTTATGAAATCATCAATGCGCTCCCGTCTGGAGCAAATCTCGCATCGCCTGATCGAGGTGGATGCACTGCTTGCCGAACCCGATGCCGCCAGCGATATGGACCGGTTTCGCAAACTGTCGCGTGAACGCGCGGAAATTGATCCGGTAGTCATGCTGTTTCGCAGCTACGAGTCGACCGAAGCCGATTTGCAGGCCGCGATGGAAATGTCATCGGACCCGGAGCTGCGCGAAATGGCAGAAGAAGAGCTGAAGCTGGCCAAAGAGCGCCTGGAAGCGCTGCAAGAGCAGTTGCAAGTGCAATTGCTGCCACGGGATCCGGACGATGGCCGCAGTGTTTTTCTTGAAGTGCGCGCCGGTACCGGCGGCGATGAAAGCGCCATTTTCAGCGGTGACCTGTTTCGCATGTACAGTCGTTATGCCGAGCAGAAAGGCTGGAAAGTAGAAGTGATCTCCGAGAACGAATCGGAAATGGGCGGGTATCGCGAGATTATTGCGCGGGTAGATGGCGATGGTGTGTACGGACGGCTGAAATACGAATCCGGGGCGCATCGTGTGCAACGGGTGCCCGAGACCGAATCGCAGGGCCGGGTGCATACCTCGGCCTGCACAGTGGCCGTTTTGCCCGAGGCCGATGAAATTTCGGAAGTGGCGCTGAACCCGGCTGATTTGCGCATCGATACTTTTAGGGCGAGCGGCGCGGGTGGTCAGCATATCAATAAAACCGATTCGGCTGTGCGCATCACGCATATTCCAACCGGCATTGTCGCCGAGTGCCAGGACGACCGTTCACAGCACAAGAACAAAGCACGCGCCATGAGTGTGCTGGCTGCCCGAATCAACGATATCGAACGCCAGAAACAACAGCAGAAAGAGGCGGCCGAGCGCAAGAGCCTGGTTGGGACGGGTGACCGTTCCGAGCGCATCCGCACTTACAATTATCCCCAGGGTCGGGTCACGGATCACCGAATCAACCTGACATTGTATAAACTGGCACAGATCATGGAAGGCTCGCTGGACGAGCTGACGGGTGCGCTCATTGCAGAGCGGCAGGCCGAGTTGCTGGCCGCCCTGGGTGATGACTCACTGTAAGCATCATGCAATATTGAATATCGATTACATTATTTGGCCGGGGCGAGACCGGCAGTAGTAGAAGGAGCAGGAATGGCGCTGGCCATCACGATTGAATCTTTGACGCGAACCAGTGGCCTTCCGCCACTTGAAACCCGGATGCTGATTGGTCGCACGCTGGGCGTGTCGCGTTCCTGGATGATTGCACACGACCGTGATCCCCTGAGCAATGAGCAGGTTATACAGATTCGCGCCCTGATCGAGCGGCGCATAAGCGGCGAGCCCATGGCCTATATCATGGGCGAGCGCGAGTTCATGGGCCTGACGTTTGAGACGTCTGCTGCGGCGCTCATCCCGCGACCGGAAACGGAGCTGCTGGTGGAAACTGCAATCGATTATGTGCGCGAACACCCCAGGGCCAATGTACTGGACCTGGGCACCGGTACAGGCGTGATTGCGGTATCCATTGCGCGGTTCTGCCCCGGCGCACTGGTGCTGGCAACAGATAAGAGTCCCGATGCCCTGGCGCTGGCGCGACGCAATGCGGAAAAACATCGCACCCTGCACGTGCGTTTTTTGGAAAGCGACTGGTTTGATGGTATTCCACAACAGGCCTTCGATCTGATTGTGTCCAACCCGCCTTATATACGGCGACATGATCCCCATTTGCAGCAGGGCGATCTGCGTTTTGAGCCGCCAATGGCGCTGACCGATTATTCCGATGGGTTTGCAGCCATCCGGCGCATCATTGCCGGCGCGCGGGCTTACCTGGCCAATGGTGGCTGGATGTGGATTGAGCACGGATGGGACCAGGCCGAGCATGTTCGCTATATGCTGGCCAAGGTTGGTTTTAAGAATATTGAATCCCGCAATGATTTATCCGGTATAGAGCGTATTTCCGGCGGGTGCTTTACAATTTAGCGTTAAACTATTTTGAGAGATGGCCAGATAGATGGAACTGGTTTCTTTCAATGCTGACACAGGTGAATACAATGAGCGAAGTACAGAATTTTATCCGAGAGACCGTTACAGAACACCCCGTTGTGTTGTTTATGAAAGGCACGGCTCAGTTTCCGCAATGCGGCTTCTCTGGCAAGGCCATCCAGATTCTGCGTGAATCAGGTGTAAAAAAGTTGGTTACTATCAATGTGCTGGATGATCAGGAAGTGCGCGAAGGCATCAAGCAGTTTTCCAACTGGCCTACCATTCCCCAGTTGTATGTCAAGGGTGAATTCGTTGGCGGTTCGGATATCGTGAGCGAAATGCACGAAAGCGGCGAGCTCAAGTCTGTGCTGCAGCAGGCAGGCGCGTTCGAATCCTGAGTGCGTGGGTGCTGTCAGGGCAGGCGTTTGGCCTGGGCAGCGCTGTTCTCTACAGGCACGACGGGCTGTTGCGCCCGCACCGCTTTGACCGCCATTAATCCGTAATGGGTACACACCAGGATTGAAAATACGGGCATGACAAAGCCGGCAAACGGGACCAGGGTAAAGGCTGCACATATCAGCCCGATCAGCCAGAAACCACGAGTGTAATGACGTAGCACATAAGCCCGTTCTTCAAGGGTCGCGTGTTCGACAATGGCGTCCAGCCGGGTCATGTGCGAAAACGCATACGCGCCCCAGAATAACGATAGCGCGATCCCCGCAAAGGGAATCAGCCAGAGCGGCAATGTAATCAGCCAGCCGATCACAAAAATCGTACTCACCTTGACCGTATTGGCCAGGCTGGTGACCGTGGCGTTTTCGCCTTTTTTATGCACATCCGGGTAGCTGCCATCGCCGATGACTTTCAATGCCATGGGCATGACAAGAATGGCTGCGGCCGCCAGTCCCGCGATGCCACTGACCGCGAGCAGGGCCACGAAGGTCAGCACACCGGTGAGCCAGTCGCTCATGGTGACAAATCCCCAGCCAGACAGTCGCGTTGACACCGACTGGAACCAGCCCCAGTGCATGGCGGTATTGTCCAGCCAGTTATCCAGGGGCCCCCAGGCGAACACCAGCAGTATCACAGCTGTGAACAGGGCAATGACAAACGGCAACACGATGGCAAACAGCATGGAAGGGCGCATTTGCGTTGCGATTCCTTTGCTGAATGCGGCGGCGACGCTGACATAGGGCGGTTGTTTCATAAGTACGACCAGCTTTTGTGAAAAGTGAGATTATTGACGTGCATTGCGGACATCAGCGGGAATGAAATCCGGCTGCGTGCTACGCCAGGGGTTGATGTCCAGGCCACCACGACGAGTGTAGCGGGCATAGACGGTCAGGGTTTCTGGCGCACAGGTATGCATGATATCGCAGAAGATCTGCTCTGCGCATTGTTCATGAAACCCGTTATGTCCCCGATAGGAAACAATATACCTCAGGAGCGAAGCATGATCGATGGCAGCGCCGGTATATTCGATTTGCAGGCTGCCCCAGTCCGGCTGACCGGTGACCGGACAGTTGGATTTGAGCAGATTCGTGCGCAGCGTCTCGTGTCTGGATTGCGTGGCGTCAGCCTGCAGCAATCGGGCGTCAGGAACGTAGGTCGAGATCTCGATGTCCAGTATGTCGAGCAGCGTGCCGTCAAGCTCGCCCAAGGTCTGGGATGCAAAGTCTGCCGGCGCAAACAGCGTGACGCTGACCGGGGCGCCGGCGGCGGCGCTCAAGTCCTGCTGCATGCGGGCAAGGATGGCATCGCCGTCGGGCATGGTCGTCTGATTAAATGAGTTCAGATACAGCTTGAACGACTTGGATTCAATAATGTGGGTGCTGCTGGCAGGAAATGCAAAACGGGCCAGGCCCACCTGCGGTTTGCCTTTGAGATCCAGCCAGGACAGTTCGTAGGCGTTCCATATATCGGCGCCGTGCCAGGCCGGGTGTGGCTGCAGGCTAAGGTGCGCACGCCCGGCATCGCGGGCAATCGGAAACAGCAACGTCGGATCATAGTGTTCGGGATAGCGGGTTTCTTTTCCCAGCGGTGCGTGCAGCAAAGTCGAGTCTGACATGGAATGCCTCACAGTGATTGAATGCGGATCGTGCGCGCGCGCGATGGGTTTCCGGAAGTGAGGGTGCCTGCCGCCTGTGCGTCGGCGCTTTGGGTGGATGGATTGCCATGGCGATCACGGTCGTCGTCATTGGCTTGCACGAAGTCGGTATTCGCGGTATTGGTGGTGTCGGCGGCATCGGCAAAGGTTTCGGCGTCGAAGGCCTTGTCGCCATTTTCGTCGGCAATGCCGGTAGGCCGCAGACCGGCAAAGTCAAACAGATTGCGGTCCATCAGGTGCGACGGCGTAATCGCCGATAATGCTTTGAAGGTATTCCAGACTTTCTTGGGGCTTTCCTTTTCCCATGCGGCAATCATGCGGCCCACTTCCTGGCGTTTCAGGTTTTCCTGGGAGCCACAAAGATTACAGGGAATGATGGGGAACTGCTTGAGTTCGGAATAGGCAATCAGATCCTTTTCTGCGATATAGGCCAGGGGACGGATCACGGTATGTCGGCCGTCATCGGAAACCAGCTTCGGCGGCATGGACTTGAGTTTTGCCGCGTAGAACAGATTCAGGAAAAAGGTTGCAAGAATATCATCGCGGTGGTGCCCCAGCGCAATCTTGGTGGCGCCCAGTTCGGCTGCGACACGGTACAGAATGCCGCGGCGCAGGCGGGAACACAGCGAACAGGTTGTCTTGCCTTCCGGAATCAGGCGTTTGACGATCGAATAGGTATCCTGATTTTCGATATGAAACGGCACACCCAGTTGGGTGAGATAGTCGGGCAGAACATGTGCAGGAAAGCCGGGCTGCTTCTGGTCCAGATTCACCGCGATAATATCGAAATGAATGGGAGCGCGTTTTTGCAGGGCCAGCAGGATATCCAGCATGCTGTACGAGTCTTTGCCGCCCGAGAGGCAGACCATCACTTTGTCGCCGTCTTCGATCATGTTGTAGTCGACGATAGCGGTGCCGGCTTCACGCATGATGCGTTTGGTCAGCTTGTTGTCGTGCTGGCGCTGTTTCAGGGCAGCCTGATGGCTGGAATTGGCAACAGAAGTCATGATGGTGACGTGTTCATATCCAAAATAGGAAAGGGCAGCGCGTTGCTAGCGGGTCGCTTCAACTTCGATGCCTACGGCGGCGCAATCGGAGAAAGCCAGGGGTTTGCCGATACGCAGGCGTACGCGGAAAACCTCGGGAAAATCATTCAGAATGCGCTGTATAACCATGTCGCCCAGCGTTTCCACCAGATGAACATGCGCGCGCGTGCACTCTTCAATAATCGCTTCGCGCAACTTGCGATAGTCCAGCACGCTGCGAATATCATGGTCGTTGACCTGCTGGTCAACTTGCATGTCGATATCGGCATCAATATGCAGGGGCTGGGTGGCGCGCAGTTCGTGCTCCAGGATGCCAATATGGGCATCCAGCGCGAGCCGGGTGAAAAAGATACGGCGAGTGGTCATGTGAAATCGGTAAAAGGCACCGGAAAAGTCCGGTTTTTATTCAGGACGCTATTGTAGTGTTTTAGGATAGCAGCCGGGGGTACAATACGGTTTGTTTAGATAAATTCATGATTAAACGAGGATTTTTCCTGAAAATGCAGCAGGCTGTCTATGATGCCATTGTGATTGGCGCAGGCCCGGCGGGCGCTTCCTGTGCGGTGTGGCTGGCCCATATGGGGTTCTCTCCCTTGATCATCGAGTCCAATGGGCGCGCCGGTGGTTTGAGCGCCAGCAATCCGTTCGAGGATACCTGGAATGTGACGGCGCCCGGATTGACGGGCGAAGAGGTGGCCGCCAGAATCAAACTGAGCCTGGACAGCGCCCGCGTGCCGGTGCTGCTCAATTCACATGTAACGCGTATCGAACGCGAGCAAGCGGGCCAGGGGCATGAGCATTTCAAGGTGTATTTCGGTGCAGACCTGCCGTTGCATGCACGCTATGTTGTGATTGCAAGTGGGGTAGAGCCCAGGAAACCGCCGGAGTGGGAGCGTGATCACTATGATGATGTCCTTGTAGGCCCAGGCAAGCATGTGGCCAATTATGAATTTGCCCTCAAGGATGTGGCCATTCTGGGCGGAGGCGACAATGCCTTTGAAAACGCCCTGTTTCTGAAAGAACGGGGGGCCAAGTCTGTGCATATCTATGCGCGCACGCTACGGTGCCAGCGCCACTGGATGAAGTTTCTCAATGAATCGGACATCACCATTGGTGCCTACACCTTCGATCCCGCGGCCCGCCAGATCAATGGCCGGACCTACGATGTCGTGCTGGTGCTTTACGGTTTTCGTGCCCGTTTGCAGGGCATGCAGGATCTGGGTCTCGATTGTGATGAACTCGGATATGTGCGTACCGATTTTAAAACGACGCAAACCAATCTGCCGGGCATTTACGCGATCGGCGAAGTTACGCACCGGCAGCATCCTTGCGTGGTGACATCGATGGCAGATGGCGTGGTGGCGGCAAAGGCGATCCAGAAGCAGCTGGAGCAAGGCGACGCCTGATCCGGTCAATATCGCTGCACAACTCGGGCAGCTTGCGGATCAGTCTGTCCGCAGGGCGAAAGACTATATCCGGGTCCATGCCCAGCAGTTGGTCGGCCTGTAGCGGCAGGCCCATTGAAGAAAAATAGCGACCAATGGTGTCGCTTTGGGCACTGATGTTTTTTGCGGCAAAGAGAACGGCCTGCGGATGTGCGAGCAGCAGTTGTTCCCGGCTGACAATCGGCGCAGGCGTTGACAAGGTTTCAAAGGCCGATTCGGCGCCGCAGGCGTGCAGGGCATCAATAACAAACGAACGTGCGCCCAGCGTATAGAGCGGCTCCTGGCTGACCAGAACGAAGGTTTTTATTTTCGCTGCATTTTGGTAGCGCTGGCGCATGGCATTGAGAATCTCGCGTAGTTCCCGCGCGGTGTTACCGGCGGTTGCCCGGGTGCCGAACAGCGTACCCAGTTCCTCGATATCGTCAATGATGTCATCCAGGCTGGCTGGCGCCTGATAATGCATGGGTATATTCAGTTTGCGCAAGGCCGGGTACAGGTCTTTGCTGTTTTTATAGCCCCAGGCCAGAATAACATCAGGCTGAAGAAGCGCGATCCGTTCTACATTGGGGGCAACGCCACTGCCCACCTGCGGCAAGGCGCCGACAGCGGGCGGGTAGTTACTGCCTGCGGAGACGCCCAGCAAATGGTCGCCGGCACCCGCAGCATAGACAAGTTCTGTCAGGTGTGGCGATAAGCTGACCGCTTTTTTTTCTGTCGCCGTTGCCGCAGGAGCAGCCAGGGTGAACGAACATACGAGTGCCGCAAGCATTGTTCCTTTTATAGCAACGGTCATAGACAGGAAAGGGGGGCGCTTGCGGCAGGACATGGCTTACATCCGGAACGCGAGATTCAAGAACACATTGGAACCGGCGGAGTTATAGCCATATGAGGTCTCATATTTCTTGTTCAACGCGTTGTTCCAGTACACCTGGGCTTCCAGGTTCTTGCTGAAGGCGTAGCTGGCATGCAGGTTCAGCACGCCATAGCTGCCAAGTCGTTTTGCCCGTGTGTTGTTCTTGTCGTCATAGCGGGCCCCGGTATGGGTGAAGTCTGCGCCCAGTGTCGCCTGCCCGAAAGTATGGCTCGCCCCGATTCTATAGACTTGTCTGGCACGGCGGATCAGCCGTTTGCCGCTCTCATCATCTTTTGGGTTCATGAAATCTGCGCCCGCGTAGATACGCGTATTGTCAAAACGGTGTTCGGCATTCACGGAAACGCCGCGAACCGTGGCTCTGTCGACGTTTTCGGCGGTGCAGTTGAACATTTCGTCACAGACGTAGCCATTGATCAGATCGCGATAACGAGTCTGCCAGGCATTGACCGACAAGGTGCTGGACTCGGTTCGCCACGTGGTGCGCAATTCAATGTTGCGTGAGGTTTCCGGTTTCAGATTCGGATTGCCCTGGTAGCCAAAGCTCAGCGGTGTGTACAGATCGGCAAAGGTGGGAACGCGATAGCCGGTATTGCCCGCCAGCCCGACAGACCATTCTGGCGTGATATCGAAATCGTAGCCCAGGCTACCCGTTGTTTTGCTGTCGTAGCCGGAGACATTGTCGTTGCGCAGGCTGGCCTGAATGTGATGACGATTAAAGTCGCCACGGTAAATCAGCCCGATTGCATTGGTATGACGTTTGTCCTGCTCGTAGGTGGTGGTGCCAAAGATGCTTTCATCCTTGCGTTCCAGCACCAGTGACAGCTTGTTCTGACGGTTGATGGAAAAATTGTTCTGCCAGGAGTAGGTGCGCTGTATGCTGCCGAGCACCGAATCGCCATATGAGGCGCGCGAGTCATACACATTACGGTTCACGCTGACCTGCAGCACGCTTTCCCACCAGTCTGTGAGCTGGTTATTGCTGGTAACGGCGACCGATTGCTGGCGCATGATGCCAAAGGTATTGGTATCGTAGGCGCCGCTATCGAAGTCGCCATGAGTGTAGCCGTTGTAGAAAGAAATACCCAGGCGGTTGCCGGGTTTCCAGGTATAGCCCAGCGCACCGGATAACGACGCCTGCTCGTAGCCGTCACGATCCGGATTGTAGGTCAGTGCGCCCAGCTTTTCACGGGTGGCATTAAAGCCATCGCTACTGGCATAGCTGCCCGCCAGGCGATAGTCCCAACCGTTGCTGGCGCCGGAGACGCCCACGCTGGCCTTGAACAGGCTATGGGTACCCACGCCGATGTTGCCGAACACACTGAGTGGTTTGTCCTGGCCATCGCTGCGCGTAATAATGTTGATGACCCCGCCCATGGCGTCAGAGCCATACAGGCTGCTGGCTGCCCCGCGCACGATCTCCACACGTTCGATGGTGGTCGGATCCATGGCGCTCAGGTAAGTACTGCCGGTTGCCGGGTCATTGATGCGCTGACCATCAACCATCACCAGCGTCTGCTGGGGGCCGGCGCCACGCACGAAAAGCCCCGACAGCGTTTGTGGGCCACCGAGTTGATAGGTTTGTATTTGCGGCTGGCGGGCAAGTAATTCGGTCAGGGATGTCGCGCCTGCATTGCGCAACGTTTCGCTTGTGATAACGCTGACATCGCCATACACATCGGAAAGCGCCTGATTGGCGCGTGCCGGTGTGGCAACAATCGTTTCAAGACGGGTGACCGGAGAATCGTGGGAGGCGGCGTCGGAGGTTTGAGCCACGACGGCTGTGGGCAGCACCGCCAGGGCAAGTGCCATGGGGGTAAGAGAGAACTTCATATGGGCATACCGGTAAAGATGCGCGACCCCGCACATCAGGTTCGAATAAATACTGTCTGGATAAACAGAGCAGCGGCAGTTTCAAGGCCGATGTCGGGCTGCAGGCCGAAAGCCTGATTACCGTTGCGGGGGCAGCACAGGTTGGCGCGCCATGTTGCGCGTTCTGTTTCCCGTTTACCATTCACTCCATGCACTGCACGGTGAATGCACCTTGAATGCGCGATTGTAATTGATTGGTACAGATCATGACAGTTGTCAGTCCATTTGGACGGCCTGTAGCCGCTATTTGCCTGCCAATTGCAGGGGTTTGCCGGTAGAACGGTTGCAAATCCGCTACAATTTTGCATTAAATTCAACTAATTAGATTGAGCCTGAACGTGTCTTATCCTGCCTTGCCTTATCCCGTCGAATCCTATACCTCTGGTGCCCGTTTTGTGCAGGAACTGCAAAAAGGGCGGATCCTGGTGCTGGACGGGGCCATGGGAACCATGATTCAGCGCTATAAGCTGACCGAGGCCGATTTTCGCGGCGAGCGTTTCGCTGAACATCACCAGGATGTCAAAGGCAATAATGAGCTGCTGTCTCTGGTGCGTCCTGATGTCATCAGCCAAATCCATGAGCAGTACCTGAAGGCCGGGGCCGATGTCATCGAAACCAACACGTTTGGCGCAACCTCGGTCGCCCAGGGCGATTACGATCTGCCCGGTCTGGCCTACGAACTGAATGTGCAATCGGCCCGGCTTGCACGCACCGCCTGTGATGCCTACAGCACGCCCGATCATCCGCGTTTTGTCGCCGGCGCGCTCGGCCCGCAACCCAAAACGGCCTCCATTTCACCGGATGTGAATGATCCGGGGGCGCGCAATATTACCTTCGAGCAATTGCAGGCGGCCTATGAAGAACAGCTTGGCGGCCTGCTCGATGGCGGTATCGATATTGTGCTGATCGAGACCATTTTCGATACCCTGAACGCCAAGGCGGCAATCTTTGCGGTGGAAACGGTGTTTGAGCAGCGCGGGATTCGTCTGCCGGTGATGGTGTCTGGCACGGTCACTGACGCATCCGGGCGTATTCTGTCAGGCCAGACGGTGGAAGCCTTCTGGAATTCGGTGCGGCATGCCCGACCGGTGACCATCGGCCTGAACTGTGCCCTGGGTGCCGCCCTGATGCGCCCCTATATTGCTGAACTGTCCAAGATCTGTGATACCTGGCTTTGCGTGTATCCCAACGCCGGTCTGCCCAATCCCATGAGCGACACCGGATTCGATGAAACGCCGGACGATACCTCGAGTTTGCTGGAGGAGTTTGCTAACGCGGGGTTCGTCAATATGGTTGGCGGCTGTTGTGGTACGACGCCCGAGCATATTGCCGCCATTGTCCAAAAGGTGCAGCAGTTGCCGGCGCGCACAGTGCCCGATGTGCCGGTCAAGACCCGTCTGTCTGGCCTGGAGGCCCTGAATATTGATGATGAATCGCTGTTTGTGAACGTGGGCGAACGCACCAACGTGACCGGCAGCAAGATGTTCCTGCGCCTGATCCGCGACGAGAAATTCGATGAAGCGCTGACGGTGGCGCGCCAGCAGGTAGAAAACGGCGCACAGATCATCGACATCAACATGGATGAGGCCATGCTCGATTCGAAAGCGAATATGCGCCGCTTTCTGAATCTGATCGCTTCCGAACCCGACATTGCCCGGGTACCGATCATGATCGACAGTTCCAAGTGGGAAGTGATTGAAGAGGGCCTCAAGTGTGTTCAGGGCAAGCCGATCGTCAACTCGATTTCCATGAAGGAAGGCGTGGAGCCGTTTCTGGCGCATGCCCGCCTGTGTCGAAAATATGGTGCGGCCGTGGTGGTCATGGCCTTTGACGAAGAAGGCCAGGCCGATACGCTGCAGCGTCGCAAAGACATTTGTGGCAAAGCCTATCACTTGCTGGTGGATGAACTGGATTTCCCGCCGGAAGATATTATTTTCGATCCCAATGTGTTTGCAGTGGCCACCGGGATTGAGGAACACAATCATTACGCCGTAGACTTTATTGAAGGCACCCGCTGGATTCATGACAATCTGCCGCACGCCCGTATCTCCGGCGGCGTCTCCAATGTCAGTTTTTCGTTCCGTGGGAACGAAGCCATGCGCGAAGCGATTCATACCGTATTCCTGTATTACGCCATTCAGGAAGGCATGACCATGGGGATCGTGAACGCCGGCATGCTCGGTGTATACGCGGATATGGATCCGAAGACGCGCGATCTGGTCGAGGATGTGATACTGGATCGTCAGGAGCCGGTGGGCAAAACCGATACTGCAGACGAGCGCACGCCGACCGAGCGTCTGGTGGAGTACGCAGATGAAGTCAAAGGCAGCGGGACGAAAAAAGAAGCTGATCTGACGTGGCGCGAACAGGAAGTGGAAAAACGCCTGTCGCATGCGCTGGTGCACGGGATTACCCAGTTCATTGTTGAAGACACCGAAGAGGTGCGGCAAAAGATTGCCGATCGTGGCGGGCGTCCCATCGAGGTGATTGAAGGCCCGCTGATGGACGGCATGAACGTGGTGGGCGATCTGTTTGGCGCGGGCAAGATGTTCCTGCCTCAGGTGGTCAAGTCTGCTCGGGTCATGAAGCACGCCGTGGCGCACCTGATTCCTTTCATTGAAGAGGAGAAACGCCAGATCGAAGCGGCCGGTGGCGATGTGCGAGCCAAAGGCAAGGTCGTCATTGCGACGGTAAAAGGCGACGTGCACGATATCGGTAAGAATATCGTCACCGTGGTGTTGCAGTGTAATAACTTCGAGGTCGTCAATATGGGGGTCATGGTGCCGTGCGCACAGATCCTTGCCAAGGCCAAAGAGGAAAAGGCCGATATTGTGGGGCTGTCCGGCCTGATCACGCCGAGCCTGGAAGAGATGGCCTATGTGGCATCCGAGATGCAGCGCGACCCTTATTTTCGTGACAACAAGATTCCATTGCTGATCGGCGGGGCGACTACCAGCCGGGTGCACACGGCGGTCAAGATCGCGCCGCACTATGACGGTCCTGTCATTTATGTGCCCGATGCCAGCCGTTCGGTGGGCGTGGCCACCAATCTGGTCTCCGATCAGGTCGACAGCTATCTGGCCCAGGTGCGCGAGGAGTATGAACTGGTGCGTGAGCGCCACGCCAATCGCAAGGCCACGCCTATCATTCCGCTGGACGAGGCTCGCAAGGGCGCCCCGGTCATCGACTGGAGCAGCTACACGCCGACGCGTCCGAAGTTTCTGGGCCGTCGGGAATTCAAAAATTTCGATCTGGCGCAAATCGTGCCGTTCATCGACTGGACGCCGTTTTTCCAGACCTGGAGTCTGTTCGGTCAGTATCCGAAGATCCTGGATGACAAAGTGGTGGGGGAGCAGGCGCGTAAACTGTTCGAGGATGCGCAGGCGATGCTCAAAAAAGTGGTGGAGCAGCGCTGGCTGAGTGCGGGCGGTGTTATTGCGTTCTACCCAGCCAATAGCGTCAACCATGAAGATATCGAAGTTTATGCCGATGAATCGCGTGAGCAGGTGCTGTTCACGTGGCGCAACCTGCGGCAACAAAATGCCAAGCGTCAAGGCGTGGCCAACAAGTGCCTTGCCGACTATATCGCGCCCAAGGAAACCGGGGTGAAGGACTATATCGGTCTGTTTGCCGTTACCGGCGGTATTGGCATTGAGAAGCACGAGCAACGCTTTGAAGCGGATATGGACGACTACTCGTCGATTCTGCTCAAGGCCCTGGCCGACCGTTTTGCCGAAGGTTTTGCCGAATGCATGCATGCCAGGGTACGTCGCGATCTATGGGGTTATGTCGCGAATGAGAGCCTGGATAATCAGGCACTCATTGATGAAAAATATCAGGGCATCCGTCCTGCGCCGGGCTATCCCGCTTGCCCCGAGCATCGGGTGAAAGTCGATATGTTCAACGTCTTGCAGACCGAAGATATCGGCATGTTTCTGACCGATGGCATGGCCATGTACCCGGCATCCAGTGTGTCGGGGTTTTATCTGAGCCATCCAGATTCCAGCTATTTCAATGTGGGTACGATCGGTCAGGACCAGTTGCAGGACTATATTGCGCGCAGTGGTTTGCCTGAAGATGAGGCTCGTCGTTCGCTCATGAGCGTACTGGGATAAACACAGCGCTGAACGCATCACTTGGCAGGAGTGGTATGGCCGACAAACACGGAGCATTTCGCAAGCAGGCACTGGGTACGTTCGTACGCAGCGTTCGTGATCGTGTGACTCCGCAACAGGCCGGTATTGCCGGTGGTCAGCGCCGCCGTACCCCCGGCCTGCGTCGCGAAGAAGTAGCGCAGCTTTGCGACATCAGCGTTACCTGGTACACCTGGATTGAGCAGGGGCGCGATGTATCGGTGTCAGCCACCGTATGGGCGCGGCTGGCTACCGTATTGCAAATGACCAGGGCAGAACGTACTTATCTGTTTGAGCTGGCCGATGTCAGTGATCCGGATCACGACAGCGCTGTCGTATCGGCGCCAACTGCGTCGCTGCAGGCTTGTGTGGATAGCATCAATGCGCCGGCATACATTCTGGATCGGCACTGGGATGTACTGGCGTTTAACGCTGCGCTGGACCAGGTGTTTGCCGGATGGATGAGTGCGCAGGCGCATCCCAATCTGCTGCGTTTTATTTTCCTGGATGCACAGGCGCCCGACATTGTCGTGGACTGGGAAATCCGCGCCAACCGGGTTGTGGCGGAGTTTCGCGCAGATATCGGCGCGTATCTGGATGACGGCGAGACCTCCGGCCTGATTGATGAGCTGCTGGCCGGCAGTCCTGTGTTCAGCCATTGGTGGGCGCGCCAGGTGGTCGTTGAGCGCGAAGGCGGCTTAAGGGAATTCAATCACCCGCAATTGGGTATCCGACAATTTGAACAGATCACTTTTCGCCTGGCCACCCAGCCCGATTGCAAGCTGGTGATGCTGCTGCATCAAAGGGTGTGCCCGGATATAACAACGCTCCGATGATCACTTGCGCTTTGGCCATTGCTCGGTTATTGTATTGACACCATCAAGGTTATCACAGTCTTTCGAGCCTGTTTCCGTGGCAGACCGTGATAATTGCGACTGTCATAAGACAGAATTCATCCGGGCTGCGGCCCGGCCTGAATGTGGCTCAGGATATGTGGTGTGGCTGATTTTCAACCTGGTTATTCAGATTTTTTAGTACAGCAAACAAATCCAACAAGGAGAAGTCAATGATTATTCGTCAAACTCGAATCGCGGCAGTACTGGTAGCTGGCGCACTGCTGGCCGGATGTGCTACGCAAGGCGGCAATACGGCAGCAGGTACTGGCGTTGGCGCCGCATTGGGTGCCGGTCTGGGCGCACTGATAGGGGATTCTTCCAAAAGCGCGGGTATCGGCGCCGGTATTGGTGCTATCGGTGGCGCCATTGTTGGCTATAACTGGGACCGCATCGTAGGTCGCGTGAATGATGCCGGCGGCAAAGAGCTGGGCATTTCCACCACCAAAATGCCTGACGGCAGCCTCAAAGTCAATATTCCCGAAGGCGCAACCTTCGATACGGCGAAGTATGATCTGAAGCCTGCGCTGTTCCCTGTTCTTGATGCCCTGGCCCAATCAATGAATGAAAGCCAGCAGCTGCGTCTTAAATCTGTCGGCCATACCGACAGCACCGGCAAAATGGCATTCAATCAACAGCTTTCTGTGAATCGTGCGCAAAGCGTGGTGAATTATCTGGGCGGCAAAGGCGTCAATACCAGCCGCATGAGCATTGAAGGTCGTGGTCCCAACGATCCGGTCGCAGACAATGCGACAGCGCAGGGCCGGGCCCAGAACCGCCGCGTAGAGCTGTACCTGTACGCGGTTAAATAAGCCTTGTCGCTGTAAAGACGGCAGTCCTTAAAAAACCCGCTGTCCGGTTTGATTACCGGCAGCGGGTTTTGAGTTTCAGATCAACTGCTGGCGCCGCGGTGAGCGGCACCCGCAGCGTTTATTTTTCAGAGTGCATGCGAAATTGAGGCTGGTTCATTGCTATACCCAACTTGAAACCGGTAGGTTTGACCGGTGTATTGACAGCAGGATGCTGCTGATTGTTGTTATTGTTCTGTGTGCCAAATTCCTGGCGGAAGCGTGTTAGTAATTTCATTGTAGTTTCCTTTATTATGAGATTATTGTTTTTGATTTTCTGCGCCGGAGACAATCCGGTTCAGCTATGCATAGCGTAGCCGATATTTATTGCAGAATCATGATTGCGCCGGCGATCGTTGTAAGTATGAGAATGCAGGCGCATCAATTTGTTAAGGGTCTGCCTGTGGTGATAGCCGCAATTGGTATAGCGGGGCTGATGACACAAGCAATATAACAATGACGATATGGAGTTCTGTCTCGCGTTGCGGTGTCGTGAGAAAGACCCGCAAACTTAGTAAGAATAATTATTCAGTATGAATCTGGCATCAGGATTACAGGTCGCGTAAATGCCAGCATTGAAATTGCGGTACCGGTGGGGTTGTTGCCTGCTGAGTTGTGCCCGGTTTTTATACACAGGTTATTGTTTGCAGGCCGCCCGAATTTCAAACGACTGGTATTTCAAATGACTAGTAACAACGGATTGATTGCCAAAAATAATTTGCAAAAAATGCTACTTGTTCAAAGACTACTGTTTAAATTACCAATACAAATACGTCATGGTAGCCTGCTATATTAGCAGTCCTTTATGAACATGTCAAGCTAAATTATTGATATATTTCATTATTTTCTCAGGCGCCGGCAGTTGCCCGGATTTCCCCATAGCGCGCTTCTAGTTCCTGGCGCAGCGAACGCCGCATTTTTGCCGCTTCATAACGGCAACGATCCAGACCATTGTCGGGGGTCAGCGCCGGAATCTGAACGGGATTGCCATTGTCATCAACGGCGACCATGGTAAAAAAACAGCTATTGGCGTGGCGAATTTGCTTGCTGCGGATATTTTCGGTCACCACCTTGATGCCGATTTCCATTGAAGTGTTACCAGTGTAGTTCACTGAAGCCAGAAAAGTGACCAGTTCCCCAACGTGGATAGGCTGGCGAAACATGACCTGATCGACCGACAGCGTGACGACATAGCGGCCGGCATATCGGCTGGCACAGGCGTACGCGGCCTGGTCAAGCAGCTTCAGAATGGTGCCGCCGTGGACATTGCCCGAAAAATTGGCCATGTCAGGCGTCATCAAGACAGTCATGGTAAGTTGGTGATTAGGCAGATCCATGTCGGCAACGTCCGGTAAAAGTAGGGAAGGCGTCAGTTTACCCATATTGCCGGGCTGGCGCCATATGGACGTTATGATTGTCTGCCAGAAGGGTCTCGGGCCGAATTTGACCCTGAGATCGACATGAGCATCAGACGCTTGACCTTCCCATCATGGTAAGCTTTACAGTGAAGATTATAAACTGTTTGCGCTGTCAATATTGCCCGGCTGACCGCGTTGACAGACCCGTGCCGCGCTGGCCTGGGCGATGCCACTATCGACCCAAATGTACCACAAGCGGCGGTTTTTCTTCGAAAGGACGCTAATCATGAGCTCTACAACCCTATCCCGCGGTGTGGCGGGCCATCCTGCCCCCAGGGCAGATAATGAAAGCCGGCTGATAGAATTGTCGGTGGCCGGCATGACCTGCGCTTCCTGCGTGCGGCATGTTGAGAACGCCCTGTCTGCCGTGCAGGGCGTACAGTCAGCCAGTGTCAACCTGGCTACTGAAAGGGCGCAGGTGCGTGCGCCGCTGGACCTAGACAGCACTTTGCTGACCCAGGCCGTGGTGCGCGCCGGCTATGAGGCCCAGGTGGTCAGCAATCCTGCGCAAAGCAGCAATACTGAAGCAGTCCGGCGCGAGGCCGACAGGCTTGCACTCAAGCGTGATCTGCTGTTGGCCGTGCTACTGGCGCTGCCGGTGTTTATCCTTGAAATGGGCGCTCACGCAGTACCGGCATTCCACCATTTTGTGGCAGAAACCATTGGCACGCAGAACAGCTGGTATCTGCAATTTATCCTGACCAGCGCTGTTCTGGCGGGCCCGGGACGTCGTTTCTTCGTCAAAGGGATACCGGCTCTGCTGCGCTTGACGCCAGATATGAACTCTCTGGTCGCCGTGGGCACGACCGCTGCCTATCTGTATTCGGTGGTGGCCACATTCGTTCCTGCCTGGCTGCCCAGCGGCACCGTGAATGTTTACTACGAAGCGGCGGCGGTGATTGTCGCGCTGGTGCTGCTTGGGCGTTATCTTGAGGCGCGGGCCAAGGGCAATACATCGGAAGCCATCAGACGGTTGGCCGGACTGCGGGCAAAAACGGCTAGGGTACGGCGCGGTGAACAGGTGAGTGAAATTGCCATCGAAGAGGTGGTGGTGGGTGATCTGGTTGAGCTGCGTCCTGGCGAGCGCATTCCGGTTGACGGGCAAGTGACCGATGGCAATAGTTTTGTAGACGAGTCCATGATCAGCGGCGAGCCGATGCCGGTTGAAAAAACGCCTGGCGCGACTGTTGTGGCGGGCACAGTGAACCAGAAGGGGACATTGAATTTGCGCGCCACCGGTGTCGGTGCAGATACCGTGCTCTCGCAGATTATCCGCATGGTTGAACAGGCGCAGGGCGCAAAACTGCCGATCCAGACCATGGTCGATCGCATTACCATGTGGTTTGTTCCGGCGGTCATGTTGATTGCGTTGATCACATTTGCGATATGGCTGGTATTCGGACCGCAACCGGCGCTGGGTTTTGCCCTGGTCAATGCGGTCGCCGTGCTGATCATTGCCTGCCCTTGCGCGATGGGCCTGGCAACGCCCACCTCTATCATGGTGGGTACGGGTCGCGCAGCGCAACTGGGTATTTTGTTCCGACAGGGCGAAGCGCTGCAAACATTGATGGATGTGCGGGTGGTTGCGGTCGATAAAACCGGCACGCTGACTCGTGGTTATCCCGAGCTGGCCGATCTGACCGTGGCCGACGGTTTTGATCGTGACTACGTACTGGCATTGGTGGCTGCTGCCGAAAGCCGTTCCGAGCATCCTATTGCACGCGCCATTGTCGCCGCTGCAGAGAAACAGAACTTGCCCATCGCGCCGGTCCACAATTTTGAGTCCCTGACCGGGCTTGGCCTTCGCGCCCAGGTCAATGCAAAACAGATTCTGATCGGTTCGGACCGGCTGATGACACAGCACAAGCTGGATCCGGCGGTCTTTTCGTCAATTGCCAGCAAGCTGGCCGATGAGGGCAAGACGCCACTTTATGTTGCGATCGACGACAAACTGGCTGCCGTCATCACGGTTGCCGACAGTATTCGCGAGACGACGCCTGAAGCGATTGCGGCCTTGCATGAACAGGGGCTCAAGGTGGTCATGGTCAGTGGTGACAACCAGCGTACGGCACAGGCGATTGCGCGACAGTTGAATATCGATGAGGTGATAGCAGAGGTCATGCCCGACGCCAAGGCCGATACGGTCAGGCGGCTGCAGCAAGCCCACGGGCCGGTCGCCTTTGTGGGGGACGGCATTAACGATGCGCCTGCACTGGCGGTTGCCGACGTTGGGATCGCCATCGGGTCAGGGACCGATATTGCGATGGAGTCGGCCGATGTGGTGCTGATGTCTGGCGACCTGACTCATGTGTCTGACGCGATTGCCATGTCGCGGGCGACCATGCGCAATATCCGGCAGAACCTGTTCTGGGCGTTTGCTTACAATGCGGCGTTGATCCCGGTCGCCGCAGGTGTGCTGTATCCCTTCAATGGGGTGCTGTTGTCGCCCATATTTGCCGCGGGCGCCATGGCGCTTTCCAGTGTGTTCGTGGTTACCAATGCATTGCGGCTGCGCCGTTTTGCCGCCTGAGTGAAGATGATCAGGGAGAATGCAATGAATATCGGAGAAGTGTCGGCTGCCACCGGTGTGAGCGCCAAGATGATTCGCTATTATGAAAAAATCGGCTTGATAAATGCAGTCAACCGCAGCGATGCGGGTTACCGGCAATATACGGTTCAGGATCAGCGCATGCTCGCCTTTATTCGGCGGGCACGCGAGCTGGGATTTTCACTTGAACGCATTAAAACCCTGATCGGCCTGTGGGAGGATACCTCGCGACACAGCGCCGATGTGCGGCAACTGGCGCGCCAGTATATTGACGAGCTGGATGACGATATTGCCAAATTGCGTTCCATACGCAATGAGCTGGCCTATCTGGCGGATCATTGCCATGGTGACAACAGGCCTGATTGCCCCATTATTGAAAGGCTGGCCAAGGGGGGCTGACCTTGGCGTATTCCCTGCGGTGACCAGGTGTGCTACAGTAAATCTGCTGGTGCATCTTGCACCCGGCCTCTGGCTGTTGCGCGATATCAGACCACATTAGCGAGTCGTGACAATAGGCCATGTTACCAGAACGTAATAACAGGCCACATTATCACGCCACGATATCAGGCCGTGACAGCAGTGACAAGCAGGCTGTGTATTGTGATCCACTAGCTAACGGAGGTTCACATGGTTACCACGACATTCATAACGCCGGATAATCAGGTTCCGGATCTTGAAGACTATAACCTATTCAATTGTGATCCGGCGCTGCGCGAGGCGCTGGATGCGTTCTCTGCAGCAGACGCGAAACAAGCGTGCCAGAGCTATGGCGAGCGCCTGGGTTCAAAGCATGTTTTGCAGCTGGCGCAGCTTGCCAATATAAACGGGCCGCAAGCGGCCATCTTTACCCGCACCGGCGAGCGACAGGATGTGGTCACCTTCGATCCCGCCTGGCATTCCCTGCTGGCGATGCTGTTCGACATGGGTGTGCATTCTGCCGCATGGCAGGACGACCAGCATGTGCGGCGCGCGGCGCTGTTTTATTTGCATGCGCAAACCGAAGCCGGCAGCCTGTGTCCGGTCACCATGACCTTTGCCGCCGTTGCGGCGTTGCAGGATCAGCCTTTGTTCGGACAACTGGCACCCTTGCTGTACAGTCGTGATTATGATGGTGCCAATGCCCCCATCTCGCAAAAGCGCAGCATGATGATCGGTATGGGAATGACCGAGAGGCAGGGTGGGTCCGATGTGCGCAGCAATACCACACGTGCCGTGGCCATCGGTCACTCAGAGCCGGTCTATGAATTGCATGGGCACAAATGGTTTTTTTCCTCTCCCATGTCGGATGCGCATCTGGTGCTGGCCTATGAACAGGCGCAACTGAGCTGTTTTTATCTGCCGCGCTGGCGACCGGATGGCAGCATGAATACGGTGCATATCCAGAGGCTGAAGAACAAGCTGGGCAACCGTTCCAACGCCAGCGCGGAAGTGACCTTTGATGGCGCGTGGGCGTTACGGGTAGGCGAGCAAGGGGCAGGCATTCCCACCATCTTGCGCATGGTCAATCAGACGCGGCTCGATTGCGTGCTTGGCAGTGCCGGATTGTTGCGCCAAGGGCTGGTGCAGGCCATGCATCATACCCGCTATCGCATGGCATTTGGCAAACGGCTGGCAGATCAGCCACTGATGCAGGCTGTGCTGTGCGACCTGGCCATTGAGAGCGAAGCTGCGCTGTGGCTCGGCATGGCGTTGGCTCATGCGGTGACACAACAGAACGACCCCATACAGAAAGCATTTTTGCGTATCGTTGCGCCCGCGGCCAAGTTCTGGGTCTGCAAGCGCAGTATCGCGGCCATTGCCGAATGCATGGAGGTATGGGGTGGCAATGGCTACATCGAAGATGCGCCGCTGGCGCGACTGCTGCGCGAAGCGCCCGTCAATTCCATCTGGGAAGGCTCTGGCAATGTGATGTGCCTTGATGTCTTGCGGGCGCTTTCGCGGGATCCTGATGGGGCGGCGCTGTTGCTGGAACACCTTGCCGACGATTGTCGTGCCGATCCGGTGTTGTCGCAGGCGATGGTACAACTGAAACAATGGCTGTCGGAGTCGGGAGATGTGCAGCAATCGAGGGCCCGCGCGATCACGCAGCGCCTGGTGCTGCTAGTGCAAGCCACATTGCTTTATCGGCATGCGCCTGCATGGCTGGCAGAAGCGTTTGTACGCGCACGTTTCGAAGAAAGCGCAGGTGTGTTCGGCGCCTCCATCTACACAGATGCGGTCGCGATACTGGAGCGGGCCTATCGCCCGGTATAAGCAGCGGCGGTTATGGCTGCTGGTGCGAAACAGTTAATGCAGCTTGACTTTGGGTGAGCTGCGTTTTAGCAGCAGGCGACCCAGGGCGACCGCGCCGGTACGGGCAATACCCAGAATCGCCATGTGATGCATCAAATGCAGGCTCATGTACATCAGGCGTGCCAGCAAGCCTTCGACAAAAAGGCTTTTGCCGGTCAGCACGCCCATCAGGCTGCCCACGCCCTTGTTATGACCTATTGAGACCAGCGACCCGTAATCCTTGAACACAAACGGCTTGCCGCTGCTTGCCGTGCCGTTTATACGGGCCGACAGTTCGCCAATCAGATAGTCTGCCTGCTGGTGGGCCACTTGCGCCCGGGCAGGCAGATAGCGACCCTGTTCCCATTCGACCTGGGCACAATCGCCCATGGCATAGATCGCCGGGTCGCTGGTGCACAGGGTTTTATCGGCAATAACCTGGTTGATTTTGTTGGTTTCCAGGCCCAGTTCCGTCAGAAAGGCCGGCGCCTTGATGCCTGCCGCCCATACCGTCAGGTCGGCCGGATACCGGTTGTCGTTGGAGTCGGTCAGGCTTTTTTCCTGCACGGCCGCGACCAGCACTGATGTCTTGACGGTGATGCCGCGTTCCTTGAGCAGTTTTGTGGCTGCTGCCGATGTTTTTTCGGGAAGGGCCGCGAGTATGCGAGGGCTACCTTCGAGCAGCGTGATGTGAATATCTTCTTCAGGATTCAGTTCGTTGATGCCATAGAATCCCAGATTCTTTCCTGCTTCCAGCAGTTCTGCGGCCAGCTCCACACCGGTTGCCCCGCCACCGACAATGGCAATATTCAGAGAGTGGGTGGGGTCGGTTTTTTTACGCTGATCGGCGGCAACCAGCTCGCGCAGAAATTTCAGGCGAAATTTTTCGGCCTGTTCCGTGGAGTCCAGCGCGGTAGCGTATTGTTCGGCGCCCGGTGTGTTGAAAAAATTCGAGCGGCTGCCGACGGCGAGCACCAGGGTGTCATAAGGCAGGTCTCTGGCTGCAAATACTTCCTCCCCTTCGTTGTAGACCGCTTTGACGTGAATGCTGCGAGCCTGCCGGTCGATGCCGTCCATTTCGCCAGGTACGAAAGTGAATCCGTGGTCCTTTGCCAGCATGGCATAAGACAGCCCTTCACGGTGAATATCCAGCGTACCCGATGCCACTTCATGCAGCGACGGCTTCCATATATGGAACACGCCTGCATCTACCAGAAAGATGTGTCGAGGACCGAACTTGCGTCCGAGTTTGGCAGCCAGTTCCAGGCCGCCCGCGCCACCACCGACTATGATGATCCTGTGTTCCGGTATTTGCATCGTGATTTCCTGATGTTTCAGTTGAAATAGAACGAACTTTGTTTCATTCTAGTAGAAAAACGCCAGGACAGGCACATAAAAGCCGGCCTTCGTGCGTGTTGGCCGGCCTGGCTATGCCTGGATCGGACCAGTTATTTGGCTTGCAACAGTTCGGGTGTTTTCAGCAGGATGAGCTCATTGTCATCCTGCTTGTTGGGCTCTCGGCTGGACGAAAATGGAAAATTGTTATCGTTGCCCACAACGATATGCTCGCCGTCAACAATATCTACATTCTCGATGGTAAAGAACGGGAACTGCAGCACGCCTTCGGTCAGGGGTTTGCGCGCCACTTTGGATGGATCGGCAATGTTCAGCAGGTCAATGTACGCGACTTTGCGTACCGGCTTGCCTGCATTTTCAGGACCGAACTGGACTTTGTAAACCCGTTTGAATTTGGGCAGATCGGCAAAGCACGCTTGCGGATTTTCGCCTTGTTTGCATGCTTTGTCTGGTGTGCCTTCACCATTGTCCCGTTCGATGATCAGGCCCGTAGTGGCGTCGATCATATTGAAGTCGCCAATCGCGTGGTGCGCCGCCTCCAAAGGATATAACCAGGAGCGGCCTGTCCATTTTTCAGCAGCAACATCAAATTCAAGGACCCGCAGCACGGTCTTGCCATCTGCCGATTCCCAGGCTTTCTGGCCTTCATCCCAGACCGGCCCTTCCAGCAGCGGATAGAGATACTTGCCATCGGACGAGGCAGCCATTCCTTCGAATCCCTTGGAGCGTTTCAGATTGACATCTTTGTAGCTTTCCCTGGGCGCGCCGGGTGTGGCGACCAGATAATTGTCGGGAGATTGAATTTTACGACCGTCAACTTCTGTTTCGAAGACGGCCTGAACTTTGCCGTCAAGATCTGCCTTGATGAGAAACGGACCGAATTCTTCGCCTATCCACAGCGTGTTGTCGATAATCTGAAAGCTTTCCGTATCAAAGTCGGAACCGGTCAGATAGCGTTGCGGCGTACCTTCATGCACAATACGAAAGGGTACTTTTTTGTCAGGGTCGCTCAAAAATACAGATTTCAGATGCTTGAAATCACCAGACTTCCAATCGATGGTGTATTGATTCAGATACAGCATGGAGTCTGGCGAGTTTGCTTTGTTGCCCGAGCCGTTATCGGTCAGGATCCAGACACTGCCGTCTTTCATTACCTGAATGCCAGAGTGGCCCTGCAGGGGCTGGCCCGAGATCGGCAGGCTGATGCCAGTGTCGCGACCGTTTGATTTGCCCATGACGGACGCCAGTTGTTCAACGCGGCCGCGCGTGGTGTATTTTCCAGCAGATTTAAGATCTTCCGGCGCATCATCCGGCGCCGCAATGGTGCTGTCGGCCGGCAATATGGCGTGCCCTGCGAGAACGGCGGGCATTTCGGTCTGCGCCTGGGCGATGCTGCTGGCTGCGGCCAGACCAAGCGCCAGTGCCAGCGCCGAAAAACGGTATCGGAATGTCATGGAGTGCTTCCTGCATGAAGTTGGAAAGCCGCAAGAATATAGGACGAGTATGACAGGTGTGTGTAAGTTAAATTGATTGAGGGGGCAGTTGCACTGGCCATCAAGGTGCTCTGATGACATGTCAATATCTGAACCGCTTGCCTGCGGTACGATCTGTGGTCCCCGTGAGGGCGCTGCTGCCTGTCATGCGCCTTATGCGCTATTTTTTGCCTATTTTTTGCGTAGGGTGAGCTTTATCCTCGCTGCCTGATGCATTAAGACAGGCGTGTCAGCGGCAAGGGACGAGATTTCACGCCAGGACTTGGCAACCATCTCTATTCCGTGCTCGCAAGAACCGGTCCGCAGGCAGCCAAGTTTCGGATGAACTATTATTTTTTTATATATTGAGCGGCGAGCGCATCCAGTTCCCTGCTGTTGAACAGATCAATGCATTTCATCGACTCATAGCTGCCGCCGGTAGAGCCGCTGCGCGTGGTTGACTTAAGAAATTTTTCAATAAGGGCCTGGGCAGCTTCATTGGCTTCTAGGGGGACTGTGGAGTACTCCAGATATGCTGCAGCGGTGTTGCTCCAGTCTTCTTCGAGCGCCGCGCTGCCAGCCTGTTTGCTTAGCGTTGCGCCACAACGGGCCAAAGCCCAGTATTTGAACAGCTTGACCTGATTATCGTAGCTTTTCAGCGCTTGTTGGGGCAGTTGGGTAAACGATTGCAACTCACCGGCTGGCTTGGCAGCGTCAGTTGCCTGAGCCGCGCCCCCAGTCATGAAGCCAATGGTGCAAAGCATCGCTGCAAAGAATCGTCTGCTGTTCATTTCAATTCCCACAGGTAGGCTTTTTCCGGAACAAAGGTCCCGTTGTCCGGATCGGCATACAAATGGCAGGAGTCGGCGCACTGCGTGCCGTTCCAGAGTGTGACATGGCCTGCCGCATTATCCCAGCCATGGCCCTTGACCACAAGCAATCCTTTTTTACCAGCCAGTTGAGCTGGTGTGGGAGCGCCATTGATGACAATGTCCGCCTTGCCGAATGTGCTTTCCAGAAAACGGATCATGTCGTTAACGCGGTACATGTACCATTGGCCATCGGCGCCACTGCTGGCTGCGTAGCCGGCTGCGTTCGACGGAATAGAGATGCCGCTGCGGTTGAGCACATAGCTCATGCGGATGGGGCAGGCATTACGAAAAATCAGACTGTCGGTATTGAATTTGACCTTGCCGCCGATCATCTCGCCCACCATTTTGACTGGTTTGTTCACCTGCGCAAAGGTGTTCCATGCGTGGTCGAATTGTGGTCTGGTGGCCATGGGACAGTCTCCGGTCAGTGTGCGTTCGTAATTGCTAGAGTTTCGCATATTGTCGTTGCAATAAATTTAAATTGCAGATGTCATTTTGTTACTATGTGTTTGATTGTCTGTATCCAATTTTCGAGGGATCAAGGTAAAAATGAATACGAATGATGTCGCACAGCAGTCTTTATGGCAGGCCTGGATGCTGCAGGCCCGTCAAAGTCCGCGAGTCACAGCGGGTCTGCTAATCGCGGGAGCATGCCTGTTGGTGCTGTTGCTGACCGGCACCTATCGTGCCGTGACGTCGGTTGACGATACCGCCTTTGACTATGCGCTGATCGGCGGTTTTGCCGGGTTCGGCGCCACCGCGCTGGGCGCGCTGGCTGCATTCGGCTTGCGCAGCATCCCGGTTCGCACTCAGGATACGATGCTTGGGTTTGCCGCCGGCATGATGCTCGCAGCCAGTTCTTTTTCCCTTTTACTGCCTGGGCTGGAGGCAGCCCAGGAGATTACTGGCAGTGCGCTGCTGGGATCGTCAGTAGTCGTGCTGGGATTGGCCTTTGGCGTGCTGCTGATGTTGGGGCTGGATTATTTCACGCCGCATATGCATCAGGAGTTGGGCACGCAGGGGCCCGAGTACAAACGTCTTAACGGCGTCTGGCTCTTCGTGCTGGCCATTGTTTTGCACAATTTGCCCGAGGGCATGGCCATTGGTGTCAGCTTTTCCAAATCCGATATGTCGGTTGGGCTGCCCCTGACAGCGGCGATTGCCATTCAGGATATTCCGGAAGGCCTGGCCGTGGCGCTTGCGCTGCGGGCTATCGGGATACCGGTAGGGCGGGCAGTTTTGCTAGCCGCAGCTTCCGGCGTGATGGAGCCGCTCGGCGCCATTGTGGGGGTGGGGATGTCCAGCGGTATGGCCGTGGCCTATCCAATGAGTCTTGGGCTGGCAGCAGGTGCAATGATATTTGTGGTATCCCATGAGGTCATACCGGAAACGCATCGCAACGGCCACCAGACTTTTGCAACCATCGGCCTGATGGCCGGGTTTGCGGTCATGATGTTTCTGGATACCGCGCTGGGTTGACCAGCTGCCGATATCCATAGATCACGACTACGGTTTGATGACGTGCCAGACGTCCTTGACGCCATCGCCGGTCATGTCGCCGGGTTTGCTATCTTTCTTGAACAGGTATAGCGGCTGTCCCTTGTATGTCCATTGTGATTGGTCGTCATCACGTTTGATCACATCATAATCGCCGGATTTTTTATCTTCCGCGGTGGCCATCAGCGGTGGCCAGTACTCTGCGCATTGGCCCGAGCATGCACTTTTCCCCGGGGTTTCTTTGTCCTTGTCAAAGGTGTATAACGTCATGCCTTTGCTGTCGACCAGTATGTCATTTTCTGTTTTGACCGGTGGTTCGGCCGCCAGGGCTGCGCTGCCGACAAATCCCACACCGGCCAGGGCCAATATGCAGGACAGTAGTGCTTTGTTCATGAGAGTCTCCTTGAAGATGATCGCCGCCGCCGGCGATACACTGCAAAGGATACGCCTTATCGGATTAATTGCATACAGCATGGCAAAGACCGGGTGAGTATTTTTCTAGTGTGGAAGGGCCGCACTGTTCCAAGTGCCTGCTATATTTCAATTGTTATTTATGCGGGCAGCTCCTGTCTTGCCTGCATAACGAACTGCGCGGTTTCCTGTCACAGGAAGGTAGTGATAAAGGCGTAGTATAGTAGGCCTTTGTTTCCTTTTGCATATTGTTTTTCTGGAGAACCTGCCGATGCCCTCTCATGATCCCCACCACATTGGCACCATAGAACAACTGACCGCTTTGTTTGGTACGCCCGGCGCCGCGTCACTGAAAAAGGAAGTGGACCATATACATCCATTGTACCGGCCGCTGATCGAGGCCTCTCCATTTGCCATTTTGGCCACCAGCGGCCCGGAGGGTCTGGATGTTTCACCGCGTGGCGATCCCGCCGGTTTTGTCCAGATTGAAGACGAGCGAACGCTGTTGCTGCCTGAAAGGCGGGGTAACAATCGCATCGATAGCCTGCGCAATTTGCTCACCGATCCGCGTTTGGCTGTCCTGTTTCTGGTTCCCGGCATGGGGGAAATGCTGCGCGTTAACGGTACTGCACACATCAGCGTCACGCCGCCGTTGTTGGAGCGCCTGGCCATGCGCGACAAGCCGCCGCAATGCGTCATTGTCATGAAAGTAGAGCGGGCCTTTTTTCAGTGTGCCCGTGCTATCCAGCGCTCTGGTTTGTGGAATCCTGCGCCGGAACGAGACCAGTTGAACGTACCAACAGCGGGCGCAATTTTGGCGGGCCTGACTCACGCGCAGATCGACGGGGAAAAATATGATCGGGAGCTGCCGCAACGGCAGCGCGATACGCTGTATTGAATGCTTCAGGCTGGCGCAAGCCCCAACAGGCGCTTGCCGGCATTGACGCTCCTGCATCAAGCGGGCCTTGCCAGTCCCTGCGCGAGTATTCCCGATGCGTTCAAAATAAACCGACAGATTCACCCGACAGCCCTTTGTGCGTGACGTCTATCGCAACAGTATCACCCGTGGACAGGCATCCCCCTTGAATCAGGGTAATTACTATGTATTTCAATCATCATACGTATTATGATTGTGATCATGATACCTAGACAAACAATACACGATGACGTTCTGAACCGCCTGGGCGCAGATATCTGCACTGGGATATACCCCGCCGGGACAGTGCTGCCGCCGGAGCCGGACCTGTGCGAGCTGCTGGGTGTAAGCCGCATTGTCGTACGGGAAGCGGTCAAGTCACTTAGCGCACGCGGCCTGGTGTCGGTGCGTCGCCGTACTGGCACCCTGGTGCAATCCCCAGAGAACTGGCAGCTTTTCGATCCCAAGGTTGTTGTCTGGCGAGCCAGCACGGGCATGGTCGATGAAAAGTACATTGCCGATCTGATGGAGCTGCGGCGCGTGATTGAGCCTGCGGCCGTTCGGTATGCGGCGCAACGGGCCAGCGCAGAAGATCTTGCAGCCATGCGTCACCATCTGGACGCCATGACACATGCAATTAATGGCAAGGGCGAGTATGTGCCGGCAGATCTGGCTTTCCATGGCGCCATTCTGGATGCTTGTCATAACCAGTTCTTGCGTCAAATGCAGCAGGCGATTAATGCGATTCTTCAAGTCAGCTTTGATCTGTGCATACAGGTGCCGGACGGACCAGCCCGTTCCCAGCCTTTGCACGAAGCGCTGCTTTCGGCTATTGCTGCGCGCAATCCTGAGCGGGCGGAACGAGCTGTGCTGGAAATTATCGAGCGTGCGGAAAACGATTTGCATGCCAGTGTAAATAGATTCAATGGTCATCGATCCTTATGAAAATCACCAAAATTGAAACGCTGCGTACTCAGGAGTTTTTCAACGTCATCTGGGTGCGCATTCATACCGACAGCGGTGTGGTGGGCCTGGGGGAAACGTTCTATGGCGCAGGCGCTGTGGAGGCGCACATTCATGAAACCCTGGCCATTCGTTTGCTGGGGCAAAATCCATTGCATATTGAGGCCTTGCATAAGGAAATGCTGAACCTGCCCATGGCGCAGTCCTCGACCGGCGCGGAATACCGGGCGGCTTCGGCCATCGATATCGCGCTTTGGGACCTGTTTGGCAAAGTTTGTAATCAGCCTGTGCACCAAATGCTCGGCGGCCTATGCCACGACAAAATCCGGGTGTACAACACCTGTGCGGGCTACAACTATGTAAGAGCAAAAAATATCAAGCCGGTGTCCAACTGGCAGATCAATAAAGGACAGGTGCAAGGTCCTTATGAAGATTTGGACGGTTTCATGAATCGTGCAGATGAACTGGCGCTGGACCTGCTTGAACAGGGCATCACCGCCATGAAAATCTGGCCGTTCGATCCACCGGCCATTGAAAATAAAGGCTTGTTCATTGACGCCCGGCAAATGAAAAAATCACTGGAACCGTTTGAAAAAATTCGCAAGGCGGTCGGTGACAAAATGGAGATTATGGTGGAGTTTCATTCCTTGTGGAATTTGCCCGCCGCCAAAGAAATCGCGCGTGCCATAGAGCCGTATGCGCCACGCTGGTATGAGGATCCCATTCGCATGAATTCACCGCAGGCATTGGCCGAATATGCAAGATCTACGCCGGTCTGGGTGTGTGCGAGCGAAACCCTCGGTTCCCGTTATCCATACAAGGATATGCTGGAGCGTGATGCTATGCATGTGGTGATGGTAGACCTGTGCTGGAGTGGTGGATTGACAGAGGGCCGCAAAATAGCCGCGCTTGCCGAGACCTGGCATCGGCCATTCGCTGCGCACGATTGCATCGGGCCGGTGGGCTTTGCGGCCGCTGTGCATTGTTCGTTCAGTCAGCCCAATACGCTGATACAGGAGTCGGTGCGCGCGTTTTACAAGGGTTGGTACAACGAACTGGTGACCGCAGTGCCGCGGATTGAAAACGGCTATGTCTTTCCGATGGAGGGACCCGGCCTGGGCGTGGAGTTGCGCGACGACGTATTCGAGCGGGAGGACTTGACCATTCGCGTCAGCATCCCGGAATCACTATAAGAGTAGAGAAGAAAAAATCATGTCTGAATTATTCAATTTAAATGGAAAGACAGCGCTTGTCACCGGCTCTTCGCGTGGGCTGGGATTTGCCTTTGCCCAGGCGCTGGCAGAACATGGCGCCGATGTCATCCTTAATGGCACCCGCATAGATCGCCTTGAGCAGGCGGCACAACGAATCACCGACCGGGGCTTTGCTGCCGACACACTGGCCTTCGATGTGGCCGATGAACATGCAGTGGTCGCCGCCTTTGAGTCGCTGGATCGCCAGAACAGGCAAGTGGACATACTCATCAACAATGCAGGCATTCAGCTTAGAAAACCGTTGACCGAGCTGGCGGTGGCCGAATGGCATCGTGTGCTCGACACCAATCTGACCAGTGCTTTTCTGGTGGGGCGTGAAGCGGCAAAACGCATGATAGCACGTGGCAAGGGCGGAAAAATCATCAATATTGGTTCGCTGACCAGCGAATGCGCCCGTGCGACGGTGGCGCCCTACACCGTTTCCAAGGGCGGCATCAAAATGCTGACACGCGCGATGACAGCTGAATGGGCTGCACACAGGATTCAGATCAATGCCATTGGTCCCGGGTATATGGCAACTGATATGAACGAAGCGCTGTTGAGCAATCCGCAATTCGATGGCTGGGTAAAGAGCCGAACGCCGGCCGGCCGTTGGGGTTTGCCGGAAGAGCTGGCTGGCGCTGCCATCTTTCTGGCCTCACGGGCTTCCGACTATGTGAACGGTCAAATCATTTATGTGGATGGAGGGATGCTGGCCGTCTTGTGAGGCCGTTAAGGCTGAACAAGGACCCTGTGCTGCCATTGTGGCTACGCGCTTTGTCTCTGCGACCTGTATCCT
>NZ_JBQEAU010000030.1:14502-37218 GCF_052108595.1 Advenella sp. | reverse complement strand
AACAAAAAGGCCGCTTGCGAGGCGGCCTAACTGTCTGATAGTGCTTGAAAATGAACTGTGTAAAATGGTGGCTCTTCCTCGATTTGGGGGACTTGCAAATTATGATTTTGCAACGGCTTAAATAAAATATCTAATAAATTAAAGACCTACGGTGATAATCATTCCATCTGAGATTGAGAAATTAGAAAGCGATAGTTTGAAAAAATAATTCTGCTTGTTTTATAGAATATTTACAATATTTTGATTCAGAGATGCTGAGATTGCGCTTCAATAGATACATATCGACGAATTTGCTAATGGAGACTACGAGTGACTGTCATCTTTCAGGGTACCAACCTTAGATTAAATTTTCACCCTTGCAATTCTGATGTGACGTTTGTCCGGTTTGGAGACACACAACAGAACGGATATCCAATTGAAACCAGTCAATTCCCTGAATGCGAGCCAGGTACCGCATATCAGTTGGGCTATAACGAATTTATCGTTGATATTAGCGGAAATCATTGGTATCAAACCGATGAGATCATCGAAGTCATTCGACTCATCGAAGAGCATAATCCGGTTAGGGCAAAAATTGTTACTTTTGGTACTGGCATGGGGGCATACGCTGCCATCAATTTTGCTGAAATGCTGGATGTGTATAGGTATATAGCCATTTGCCCCCAATTCAGCCTGCACCCGAGCCATAGGCCATTGGAGGATAGCCGGTGGTGGGCAGAATCCAAATTACTGAATTTCAACTATGACTACATTCACAGTGGCGTGCTTCGAGATCGCCGCGGATATATCTTCTACGACAAAGCATCGTTGGACATTCATCATGCTGTTCCAATTCTGAATAATACGGCTGGGATTGGTTTTCATGTTCCATTGTTTGGGTGCGCAGGCGGTAGGGTCCTGGATCAAGCATACGGGTTAACGGAGATCATGAGGGAGGTAGCTCATGATGAATTTGACCCGATAAAATTTCATGCTGATTTTAAAGTTAAATTCGAAAACGCTGTTCCGACTCTGGTTGCACACTTGGAAAATAGTGCTGCATTCGAGAATTCGTTGAATGACGACACTCCAAAAAATCTGAAGATGAACGATGTAGTTAGGATGATAGAACAAGCATATGAGAGCGACAATGCTCAAGATAAAAGAAAAGCGTTGCTTGCGATTTCGCTAGCTGAAATTAAGGATGCGGACGTCGAGGATATCAGAACAAAAAAAATTGGTTTGCTCCTTGAATTAAATCTACAGCGTGAAGCAATCCTCGAAATTATAAATTCTAGGCTTCCTCACAAAGAAACAGCTGAGCTACTTCTATCTCAATACCAGGATCTTTCGGAGTTAGCCGCGCTTCTGCCCATGCTTAAATTCCACCCCGTCGTATTCCGAAATGCCGCGTTCAAATGCGTCAAATCGACACCGGAGCGTGCCCTGATTCTAATGAAATATGCACTTAAGTCGCGACCTAACAATCAACAAATAAAGACAAAGGTCATTGAGTATCAGAAACTTGTCGATGGGGCAAAGTAGGCGCCAAAATCTGAACCGAATGTTACGCAGAATAGAGTTGCTTAACCGACGCCTGCTGTCCTATGTCCTATACGTGAGGCAGGCGGCAGGGGTGTTTTTGCTTACATCAAGGCTTTTTGGGATAGCAAGTATCAAGGGGAGGGCGAGAATAAGCCTACTTAACAATTTTGACGGACATGGCATATCACTGCAATGAGAAGAATACAATTGCAACATGTAAAATTATATCTATAGGATATCCATGTCCATTTGGAATTCAAAGTCGGTCAGTAATGGCACGCCCGCAACGGAACACGCGTGACCATAGTGAAGATTTATGCAGATAGCAGAGTGTATCCAGTCATTGGTACCCGCATTTCCAGGTAATGAACCCTTTTTGCAGCAAACAGTGTGATTAGTGCCGGAATGCGATATGCACTATTCTGGCACCACTTTCTTGAGTCGTTTAGAGGATAAAGTCCGGCCGTATGAGTTTCGGCTTGGGATAGCGAAATAAGCTTGAGAACTACCACTGCTTGACCACGAAGTCGTGCTGGATCTTGCATGTGTAGAACTGGGTGATTGCGTCTCCCAGTGCGAGAACGACAGAAGGCTGCACAAAAGCGCAGCCTTCCTTATAGCTGGTTACTGCTTACACGAGATTTATGCTGCTTTTCGTGCTTTTTGTTGGAGGCTGGAAGTCCAATACATATGCGTGCGCAGTACAGTCAGCTCCAGTGCCATAGGGCCTTTTAATGAAGGCAACTGAATTTTAGGAATCACAGCTTCACCTGTTGTCCATCGCATTAGCATGCCGTTTATTTTTTGTGCCTCGTTAAAGCCGCTTAGTGCCGAATCATTCAGCTCAATTTCGTGGCGCATGCCGTCGACAACGAGCGCAATGCAGGATATTCCCACACCAATGACGCGGATGTCGGTGCGATCGATCACAGACGTTTCACGTACTGTCGTGGCGTTGGATAGAATACGAACATTACCCTGTAGGTCCGCAGGCAGCTCAAAGCGATAAAGTCCTTTTTTTTTCTTGCGCGGTGTCTGGGGGTTTTATGATCTGGCCATTGACCTCGATTCTCAAGTCAGTATTCGCAACGCGAACTGCATCTGTCAGTATTTCTGCGCGTTTGAGCATATCCTGGCGTATCGGTTCGATGATCTCGGGCGTGACAGGACGGTTATTAACAGATATCGGGTGAAAATCAATGTTTTTCTTGTTCGCTACCTCTGAACAATGGAATTATTCTTAAAGTATGAAAACGTGCGGCCTTTTATCAGGAATAGCAGGGCATGGAGACAGTCTATTTCCGGCACAGTGGCTCGGCCAACCGACGGAAATGACCTTGACTCCAGGGCCTGCACGGGCATGGATGGAGCCGGCCACTACCGTGGTGCAGACCAAGGAATTAATGTCTGTAGTTGGGCCTGAACTTCCGTTTGAGTAGTATGAGGTGATGCGGAATATGGACAATAGCATGTATCCAGGCGGGGATGGGAGCCAGCCTATTTAGCCCCCCAGAACTGCGGGACTTATTTGTGCCTCGGGTCTTGCACACGCTTGCGAAGTTTCACAAATAGATAGAAATTACTGCTTGACTCATACATGCGAATTTGAATACGAGTCCCAAAAGTTTTTCACTTTACGCTGTGCCGTCTTGCGAGGGTAACCATAATCAAACTGCAATATTGACACTAATTTTTGAGAATCACCGCCAATATAAGTCAATTCATCTTTTGAGAGATTAATCCAACGTTTCTTAAGGATAACTTTGAAGGCATCAGCTTTCCATTTATCTCTAAATATAATCATGGCACTGTCCTAATAGATGTAGGTTAATTCACACTACATCTATCACTCTACTCTGTTGCGGCACGAAAAGGGCCGTGCAAACATATTTCACAAATTTGTATTTTGGCTCTTTTAATACTTACATTTGATCGGTAGGTGAATTCAGACAAGTAGAGTACTGTGGGTACATGGGTTTGATTTTCTTGCCCATAGTTAAGGAGCATATATATGCTTATCGAATTAAAGTTTGCACAGCTATTCAAACCCATACAAAGAACGATAAAAAACGGATGGAGAATGTGCTTTGAGCAAGGGCCACACTACACAGCTTGCACACTCGATTTTGACCGGGGCGTATTAAAACACCGAGCGGATATTCGAGATGTTGCAGTGTGGAATGTTCGATAAAGATCTTAAGATTTTTGCGCCAGTTTACGGTGTATAAAGAATGATAAATTTTGTATGCATGGCGCACGGGATGTGCGAGCTTTTCGCATGTACCAATATTTGATAATAGGAGTATTATCATGGAAGGATTCAAAGACGCAAAATGGGATGACATCAAAGGTTCAGTCACTACTCAATGGAGTAGATTGAATGATGGTGACGTCAAGCAAATTAATGGGCATGCCGACAAGCTGGTAACAGCTATTAAAGATAAATATTCTGTGACTCAGCCAGAAGCTGAAAAGCAAGTTCAGGAATTCATCGATAAGAAGCAACCCGCAGCAGTGTAGTCTAGTGAGTTGAAAAGGCACCCTTCGGGGTGCTTTTTGTTGGGTATCAATTCTCGCGATGCCGAGTTTAGCGTGGCGGAGTTAGCGTGGGATTACTGCTGCCCAAGGCGACAAGCGCGAAATCAGTCGATCAATTTAACCCAGGACGGGACGGCGACGAATACCAGGGAGAGGACGCCAGCGAAAAAGAAAAACGATTGAACACTAGGCGCCAGGTTTGCTGCAAACCACTTCGATATTGTGTCCGTCCGGCCCGATTACAAAAGCCGCATAATAATGCGCATGGTATTGTGGCCGTAAACCGGGAGCACCATTGTCTTTTCCACCAGCCTGTAGAGCTTTTAGATAGAAAGCGTCGACTTGCTCGCGACTTTCGGCAGCAAAAGCCAAGTGAAGATGTGCAGGTTTTTCCTCGGTTTGGAACAAGCACAATGAAACGTTGCATTTCGAGCTGAGCTCTACGCCGTACGTCGGCGTTCCCTCAGACGCGACTGCTACCCCAATTGGTTCGAGCGCTTGGAGAAAGAACGCTTTGCTTGCGGCATAGTTACTGACCCCGAATTTCACATGATCAAACATCGTATATCCTGAATAGTTTACAACTACGGATTACCGTAGTGATAGAGCTTTTCAATAATTAATCACCCGCTATTTCCGTAATCCTATCATTGCTGGATCACAAAGTCATGCTTCACCTTGCGCTCGCAGCACCGAGTGATCAGGTTCCCCAGTGCCACCGAATCATATGCGGCAGTGGTCGGCGACTTTGGCTCCACGCACTCAGCGAAATTTCCCGGTAGTGGCGGGCGGGTAGATATCGAGGATTGAGCGCAACCGGCTATTAGCGTCGACGCAATCAATAGGATTGACGCGCATTTCATTTTGGTACGTCTCTTGGAATGTCGTGAGTTTGGTCTGAGTGGTATCAAGCGCGGTTTGGGTTTTCTGGCTGGCGGTCTGCAGTTCGTTGGCGGTCTGCCTGTACTGCTCCAAATCGGCCACTTTATGCTCTTGAACCGCATTGGCATGTCCTGCATGGTATTGCCACCGGCCATAACCACATGCCGCGAAGATGACGAGGCCAGTAGCGACGGCGTAGTCTTTCCACCCGGACAGAAAGCTAAAAATTGCATTCATGGATAAATCCCGGATAGAAAATGCATTCCTGGCGATCGCGCTCCTTGCGCACGACCAGGCCGTTCAGCTTCTGGCCACTGTCGTAAATCTACCGTTCAAACTCGATGGATGCGCCAATGTAAATTTCGGCGTTCAGCAGGCGCTGCAGGGTAGAAGTGGAAAACTGTGGTTCGCCAACATTGAAGACAAACGAAACGAGCGTATTGAGCCCGCCTTGTGCAGGCGGTCGATGTCTACCCTTGCAGCAGCTGCGCAGGCAAAAGGGGATAAGTGAAAGCTTAAAAAGCTGGCGCCAGCAACGAAAAATTGCTATATATCAACCATGTCAGGGTCTTGACGGTTGCCGAGGTGTGAGGAGACCCAATTGGGGTGTGTCTAAAGATTCCGGCATTCTCATTCGCTGTATCACCAAACAGCAGGCCCTGTTGGAGCAGATTAAAACGCCGTGGATGAATGATGTTTGTTCGTTTGCACTGTCTACCGACGCCAGAATGAGCGAGATCCTCAAATTAGAGTGGTCCCAATTCGATTTGGCACTGTCTATCGCACGGGTGACCGCCGATAAGGCACCGTCAGGTCGTTCCCGCTCGATTCCGCTTAATAGTGACGCAATGGCCGTACGGAAACGGCGCGATAAAAAATGGGTGTTCACCACAGATACCGGTGTGCATCCATCAGACATCAATCGGAAAGGCTTCAAGCTGACTCTCACGAAAGCCAATATTGAGGACTTTCACTTTCACGACCTGAGACATACCTGGGCGAGTTAGCACGTTCAGGCCAGCACACCGTTCTTTGTGTTGAAGGACTTGGGCGGATGGGGAGAATCTGGAAATGGCAAAAAAGTATGCGCACATGAATGCCGAGCATCTGGCACCGCACGCAGACTTGGTCAGGTTTTGGCAAAACCAGCCAGAAACGAATGCCGCAGAAACAACAAAGGCCGCGTGCGAGGCGGCCTAAGTATTTGATATTGCTATAGATTAAAACTGTGTGAATGGTGGCTCTTCCCCGATTCGAACGGGGGACCTGCGGATTATGATTCCGTCGCTCTAACCGACTGAGCTAAAGAGCCATTCTCACAGCTTTCACCTCATAAAAATGAGGTTTCATTCAAACAGACGTTGTTCCAAAAAACTGGCATGGTTGTAGTGCGATTGAATGAAGCATGAAACTATATCAGGATTTTTTTTGCTTCGCAAGTCTTTTATTGCAACGCACGCAGGATTTTCTGTCCGGCGCGTCCGTCCGGCGTCAGTCCGAGCCTGCTTTGTTCCGTTTTGATCGCCTCGCGTGTCTTGCTGCCAATCAGGCCGTCTGGTTCGCCGATAGCATGGCCTCGGTTCAGCAGGGCTTTTTGCAGCGTTACACGATCAGCCCGTGACAGGCCGGGATCATCCGTGGGCCACGCGGTGACAAAGGGGCCCGCGCCGCGCAGCCGGTCGCTCAGATGCGCAATGGCCAGGGCGTAGCTTTCTGCAGCGTTGTAGCCATAAATCACATCGAAATTGCGAAATACCAGGAATGCCGGCCCGGTGGCGCCCGCTGGCGTCAGCAGGCCCGCTTTCTGGTTGCCCGAAACACGCGCATCCAGCGGCTGGCGGTCTATGGTCGTGACGCCCCGCGCCGCCCATGTCGAGATGGATTTTTTGTTGCGCCGACCTTCACCCGCTGTGTTCATGCCGGCAGGCAGGCGCACTTCGAACCCCCAGGGTTGCCCCGTCTGCCAGCCACCCTTGGCAAGAAAGTTGGCGGTCGATGCCAGCGCATCGGCAGAGTTGTCCATCAGATCGCGGCGCCCGTCACCATCGAAATCCACGGCCAGTCGCTCGAAGGTCGAGGGCATAAATTGTGTGTGCCCGAAAGCACCGGCCCAGGAGCCGACCAGGCGTTGTGGCTGGATATCGCCTGATTGCAGAATCCGTAGCGTGGCAAAAAACTCTTTTTGAAAATAAGCCTGTCGACGTCCATAACAGCTGAGCGTGCCCAGCGCCTGCACCAACGGATATTTGCCCTGTGTCTGCCCGAAGTTGCTTTCCACGCCCCAGACCGCCACGACGGTTGCGGGATCTACACCGTATTGTGCAGAGACGCGTCGCAATACATCGGCATGGCGGGTCAGGTTACTTTTGCCTTCGCTGACCCGTTGCTCATCGACCAATCCAGCCAGGTAGTCCCAGATCGGCTGGCGAAATTCCGGCTGGTAATTGAGCTTGTCCAGAATGCTCATATCTGGCGTGACGCCCTGGGTAAACCGGGCAAAAGATTGCGCGGAAATACCGGCGCGTGCCGCCTGTGGCTGCAGCTTTTGCATACATGCAGCAAAATCGCCACCGCTTTGCGCAAACGCTGCGCCCGGTATGCCAATTGTCAATAAGACGGTAAGCCGCTGCAGTGAGCGAAACTGAGAACGGCGCAAGCGGCTGATAGGCATGAATACGGCTCCTGATGATGATCAAATCGTGTAATGGATTGAAGTCAAATTCTAACGTATGTGCCATTTTGTTTGTGATTTCATGTGTTTGGCGGAAAACATGGGTAAAATTGACCGCAGTTCGTTAGAATCAGTATCCATAATCCTATTCACTCGTTGAGATTGCATTGTATGAAGTTGAAAGTATTGGCAACGGCTCTGGCACTTCTGGCTACTTCGGCCTGTGTATATGCCGACTCAGAAGCGCTGAACCGTATCGAACGGCTTGAGCAGTCGCAATCCACGCAGCATCAGCTGCTGGTTCAAAACAGCAGTCCTTCGGCCAATGCTTCTAAAGCGCCGGCCCCGCAGAAGAAGCCTGAAAAAAAAGCGCTGGAACCAACAGTTGATCAGGCCAAGGCGGCTATTATCGTGGCCAATATCCTGACACGCTTTGAGTATGACAAGAAGCCGCTGGACGAAAATATGTCGCATGCGGTGTTCAAGGAATACCTCAAAATGATGGATCCGGCAAAGCTGTATTTGCTCAAGTCGGACATCGACGAGTTCGAACCGGTGCGTCAGAACATTCATACTATGCTGATGACCGGTCGTCTGGCGCCGGCGTTTGCCATGTTTGAAAAGTATCGCGATCGTGTCGAACAGCGCTTCGATCATGCTCTGGCCTTGCTGGATAAGCCTTTTGACTTTGACATTGAAGAGTCCTTCAATCTGGATCGCAAGAAAGCCGAATGGGCAAACTCCGAAGAGCAGATCAACGATTTGTGGCGCAAGCGGATCAAGAATGATTATCTGCGTTTGAAACTGGCCGGCAGTAAAGACAGCGTCATTGTCGAGAAACTCAAAAAGCGCTATATAAACAATCGCAACCAGATCATGCGCATGAACGGCGAAGACGTTGCCGAGATGTTCCTGAATGCCTACGGAAACAGTACCGATCCACATACGTCATATTACAGCCCCAGCTCTGCAAAAAATTTCGACGTACAAATCAGCTTGTCGGTTGAGGGCATTGGCGCAGTCTTGCAAAAACGCGATGAATACGGACAGATCCGTGAGGTGGTGCCGGGCGGCCCGGCAGCCAAATCCGGCAAGCTCAATCCCGGTGACCGCATTGTGGCCGTTGGCCAGGGCGAATCGGGTCCCATGGAAGACGTGGTCGATTGGCGCCTGGATGACATCGTCAAGCTGATTCGCGGCAAGCGCGGCACAACCGTGCGTATCGAGATCATTCCGGCCGAAAGGGGTATGGAAGGCAAGCACACCACTGTTTCCATCGTTCGTCAGAGAGTAACAATGGAAGATCAGGCAGCTCGCTATCGAATCTATGAAGCGGGCGCCGAGGGGGAAAAGCGCAAGGTCGGCATCATCACGATCCCCAGCTTCTATGAAGATTTTGATGCGAAAGCGCGGGGCGAAAGCAATTACAAAAGCGTGACCCGTGATGTCCGTGTGATTCTTGAAAAACTTGAAAAGGAAGGCGTGGATGGCGTTCTGCTGGATCTGCGTAACAACGGTGGCGGTTCGCTGAGCGAAGCGGCTAACCTGAGTGGCCTGTTTCTGGGTGGCCCCAATCCGATTGTGCAGGTCAGCACTGCCGAGGGAACCACGTCCAATGTTCGCAGTGCAACGGGCAAAATCGTTTGGAACAAACCGGTAGGGGTTATGGTCAATCGCATTTCGGCTTCTGCATCGGAAATTTTTGCCGCTGTGATCCAGGATTATGGCCGCGGTGTCGTCATTGGCGACCCAACGTGGGGTAAAGGTTCCGTACAGACCATTCGTGGCCTGGATGAATTCCTGCGTCGACATGAAGGCGAGGAGCTGGGTTCGCTCAAATGGACCATCCAGAAATTTTTCCGCGTCAACGGCAGCTCCACGCAGGAAAAGGGTGTCGTGCCCGATATCGTGTTTCCATCGGCCTTTGACCCGACCGAGTTGGGCGAGTCCAGCTACGAGAACGCCATGCCGTGGAGCAAGATCGCCCCGACCAAGTACAGCGGATACGATTCGCTTGCAGAAAAAATCGGGCCGCTCAAAACCATGCACGAGCAGCGTACGCAGCAATCGGATAACTGGAAGCTGTTGCTTGACGAGCTGGCATACGCCCGCAAGACATCCGATAAGAAAGTTATTTCACTGCGTTATGCCACGCGTTTGGAAGAGCGCGAAAAAATGTCCATGGAGCAATCACAGTTTGAAGAGCGCCGTAAAAAACTGGGTGAATCCGATGTTAATTCGTTCCGCCTTGATGATGGCCTGGCGGCAGGGGAAGGCAACCTGACCCAGGAGCTTGCGGATGAGAAAAAACGCAAGGAGAGCCTGGATATTGCTATCAAGGAAGCAGCCAACATCGTGGCGGATCTGGCAAAACAGAAGCAATCCTTCGGCGCATCAGGTTACAACGATTCACAACTCGCGCAGACAGACATATCGCATTTACCCGTACGATATGTTTGTTTTTGCAATCGAGCAGGCAGATACCCGTGCTGATTCCGTTTACAAAGCTGATGCAGTGCGCATTCATCGTGGCTATGTTGGATGCCTTTTCCCCGGACGTGGCTCACGCCCAGGAACCATCTACACGCCCCGCGCTGACCGTGACGGTCCATACGGTCAATGCCGCACAGATCACCCCTGGTTTCTGGGCAACCGGAAATATTCGCGCCTGGCATGACGCCAGCGTCAGTGCCCAGACTAACGGTCTTCGGCTCAAAGCCCTGTACGCCGATGTGGGTGACCGGGTCAAAGCTGGGCAGATGCTGGCCGAGTTTGAAGACACCTCCAGTCGCGGCGATCTGACCCAGGCCGAGGCGCGCTTGCGGCAGGCCCAGGCTTCACTGGATACGGCAAAGCGCAATGCGGACCGTATCCGAAAAATCCGCGGCAGCGGCGCTATTAGTCAATCCGAAGTCGATCAGGCCCTGTCGGGTGAGAAAAACGCCATGGCAGACGTAACTGCGGCCAAAGCGGCGCTGCAAACCCAGGTACAACGCAGCTCCTATACGAAATTGCTGGCGCCCTCCGATGGCGTCATCTCTGTACGTAATGCAGTCATCGGTGCTGTCGTCAACCCTGGGCAGGAAATTTTTCATCTGGTTGTCGATAACCGCCTGGAGTGGCAAGCCCAACTGGGTATGCGCAATCTCATGCAGGTTAGCGAAGGGATGCCGGTGCAGGTGGTTTTGCCAAATGACCGAAAGGTGGCAGGTAAGGTGAGGCAGATCGGGCCCACGCTGGATGAGCAGACGCGCCAGGGCATTGTTTACGTTGATCTGGCATCCGACCCGCAATTGCGGGCGGGCATGTTCCTGCGCGGCCGTTTCGAACTGGCACCCAAACAGGGGCTGACCGTACCACGTCAGGCGCTGGTGCTGCGCGACGGATTCAATTTTGTCTTTGTGCTTGAGAACGATAACAAGGTCGCGCAGACCAAGGTGCAAATCGGTGGCGCTGCCAACAATACGATAGAGGTCACAGCGGGCCTGCGCGACGGGGACAGGGTTGTGACCCAAGGCGCGGCGTTTCTGAATGACCAGGATACGGTGCGGGTGGTCGAAGCGGCTACGCAGCAGCCGGCCACCGGCGAGATCCGTGAATCAGCGCCGGGCGGCGCACCGGATTCTCAGACTGAAGCCAAAGCCAGTCCCGCCGGGAACTGAACATGAACGTTTCTGCTTGGTCGATAAAAAATCCGTTGCCCGCATGCATGTTATTCGTGCTGCTGACGCTGATGGGACTGTATTCGTTTCATGCCATGCGAATCCAGAATTTTCCCGATATTGATCTGCCCACCGTGGTTGTCACGACCGTCCTGGAGGGGGCGACGCCCAGCCAGCTTGAGAATGATGTTGCGCGCAAGATCGAGGACAACCTGGCAACAGTGCAGGGCATAGACCATGTCTTTAGCACCTTGCAGGATGGCGTCGCTACCATTACTGCGCAGTTTGAACTGGAAAAACCGATACAGGAAGCGGTCGATGATGTGCGCTCATCGGTTGCATCGGTGCGCAATGAGTTGCCAGCTAACACCGAGGAGCCCATCGTAACCAAACTGGATCTGGCGCAGCTGCCGATCCTGGCATTCACCGTCAGCTCTACGCGCCGTGATGTCACGGATGTGTCCTGGCTTGTGGACAATACCATTGCTCGCAAACTGCTCACTGTCTCTGGCGTTGGCAAGGTCAGCCGGGTTGGCGGGCGCGACCGGCAGGTTCGCGTAGATATGGACCCGGTATTGTTGCAGGGGTTGGGGGTGACGGTTGCTGATGTCTCCAGGCAGCTTAAATCGGTGCAGCAGGAGCAGTCGGGGGGTAAGGCTGAGCTGGGTCTTCAGAAGCAGCCCATTCGTACGCTGGGTGCTGTAAAAAGCGCGGCAGAGCTTGAGGATCTGCGCATTCCGCTGAGCAACGGCAAAGTCATTACACTGGGCGAAGTGGCCACCGTTCGCGACAGTTTTGCCGATCCGGTCACTGCCGCATTTCTGGATGGCAAGCCTGTTGTGGCATTTGAAGTGGCCCGCAGTCGCGGAGCTGGGGAAGTGGATGTCGGGCGAGGCGTGATGCAGGCGCTGGAGCAGATCAAGGCCCAGTATCCCGATCTGACGCTCCGGACGGCATTCGATATGGTGGAGCCTGTCCAGTCTGAATACGACGGGGCGATGCACATGCTGTACGAGGGCGCGCTGCTGGCGGTGCTGGCCGTTTGGCTGTTTTTGCGAGATATCCGGGCAACCTTGGTGTCGGCCGTCGCTTTGCCCTTGTCCATCATACCGGCGTTTGTTGGTATGTATTTTTTTGGCTTTACCATCAATGGCGTCACGCTGCTGGCCTTGTCGCTGGTGGTCGGTATTTTGGTGGATGACGCGATTGTCGAGGTTGAGAATATCGTGCGGCACCTGCAGGCGGGTAAATCTCCCTACCGTGCTGCAATGGAGGCTGCCGATGAAATTGGCCTTGCCGTCGTGGCCACCACTTTTACCCTGATTGCCGTGTTTTTGCCAACGGCGTTTATGAGCGGTATTGCCGGCAAGTTTTTCAAGCAATTTGGCTGGACGGCCGCCATGGCCGTCTTTGCCTCCCTGGTTGTTGCCCGCATGCTCACGCCCATGATGTGTGCATACATTTTGAAAGGCAAGAAACAGGCACCCAAAGATCCGGGATGGATGAGGCTTTATATGACGTGGGTGGACCGCTCGCTGCGTCATCGATGGGTTACCGTAGTGATCGCTGGGCTATTCTTTGTTGGTTCGATCGTTATTATTCCGCTGCTGCCAACGGGCTTCATGCCTGCCGATGATCTGTCCCAGACCCAGGTCTATGTGGAAATGCAGCCGGGCACGTCGTTGGTACAAACCGAGAAGACGGCCGAGCAGGTGCGCCAGCTGGTCATGGAAAATCCGTCGGTGCTCTCGGTGTATACCAGTATCGGTGGCGGAGCGGCGGGAGGCGACCCGTTTGCCGGCGGCCAGACCCAGGAAGAGCGCAAGGCCACGCTGACCGTGCTGCTGCAGCCGCGTAACGAGCGCCCGATAAAGCAGGAGATTGAGGCTGATATTCGCAGGCGTCTGCAAGTGGTTCCGGGCGTGCGCCTCAAAGTGGGGCTGGGCGGTTCCGGCGAGAAATATATGCTAGTGCTCTCAAGCGAGCAACCCGACGTCTTGATGCAGACTGCGCTGCAGGTTGGGCGGCAACTGCAGTCCATTGCGGGCCTGGGCAATATCTCTTCGTCGGCCAGCCTGATACGCCCGGAAATACAAGTGCATCCGCGTTTCGATGAGGCGGCGCAACTGGGTGTTACCAGTGCCGCGATGGCAGATACCCTGCGTGTTGCCACGGCCGGCGATTTCGAAGTGGCATTGTCCAAGCTCAATTTGGATCAGCGCCAGATCCCGATTGTCGTTGCGCTGGAAAAATGGGCAATCAAAGACCTGGACTTTATCGAGAATTTGCGTGTGCCTGGCGCAAACGGGCCCGTGCCGCTGAGCAGCGTGGCCGATGTGCGTCTGGGTGGTGGCCCGGCGGTCATTAATCGCTATGATAGAGCCCGCAATATTACGTTTGAAATTGAGCTTTCAGGGGTGGCGCTGGGCGATGTTGTCAAGCAGGTCAGGCAATTGCCTGCCATGAAAGCGTTGCCCGCCAGCGTGTCAGTCATCGATATCGGCGATGCAGAGGTTATGGAAGAGTTGTTCCAGAGTTTTGGGCTGGCGATTGTCATTGGGATTGTCTGCATTTATATTGTCCTGGTGCTGCTTTTCAAGCAGTTTCTTCAGCCTTTGACTATCCTGGCTGCGTTGCCGCTATCGCTGGGCGGTGCGTTCGTGGGGCTGCTGTTGGCCGACAAGAGTTTTTCCATGCCGTCGCTGATCGGCCTGATCATGCTCATGGGTATCGCGACAAAGAACTCGATTTTGTTGGTCGAATATGCCATTCTGGCGATAAAAGAAAAGGGCATGACGCGCCTGGAAGCGCTTCGGGACGCCTGCCACAAACGGGCACGGCCGATTTTGATGACTACCCTTGCCATGGGCGCTGGCATGGTTCCGTTGGCGGTCGGCTGGGGCTCTGCAGACCCGGCCTTTCGTTCACCCATGGCCATCGCCGTGCTGGGAGGCCTGATCACGTCCACATTTCTAAGCCTGCTGGTGATTCCTGCAGTGTTCCTTATTGTTGACGATGTGAGTAATTTTTTTCGGCGCCATACCGGCAAATTATTCAATGACCCGGAGTGAAATGCAGTAGCCGCAGTCCATGTGGCAGTTGCAGTGCGATAACGAGGCCCGGCGGCTTGGTGCCCCAGGTACAACAGCGGCAGCAGGTGCCAGGATTGGCAACGGGCAATACGATAGGTGGATGACAAAGGTGACTGTACAATGAAAATTGTGCTTTTCGGGAAAACTGGTCAGGTGGGGCGGGCCTTGCAATCGGCGCTGGCGCGGTCAGGACAGGTTATCGCGCCTGACAGGCCTCAGCACGGGTCCGGGCTGAGGGCAGTTGCGGTCGAGCGTGCCAGCCCGCATGGGTTGTGGCAAGCTGATTTCCTGGACCCGACACAATTGTTCGAGCACACGCTTGCCCTGTCGCCCGATGTGATTGTTAATGCGGCCGCCTACACGGCAGTTGATGAGGCCGAGCAATATCAGACCACCGCCATGTTGGTGAACACCGAAGCGCCGGCTGCGTTGGCACAGGCGGCGGCCCAATGTGGCGCCCTGTTGATTCACTATTCCACTGACTATGTTTTTGACGGCACGGGAACACGGCCCTGGGCCGAGACCGATATTGCCCGGCCGGCCAATATTTATGGACGCAGCAAACTGGCCGCAGACCAGGCTATTGCGCGCAGTGGCTGCAGGTACCTGATCTTTCGCACCAGTTGGGTATTTAGCCGTCAGGGCCGGGGCTTTTTGCAGCAGATGATGCAAATGGGCATGAGCCGTTATTGCGTGCGTGTGGTGAACGATCAGATCGGCGCGCCGACCAGTGCATGCCTGATTGCCGATATTACTGCAGCGGCAATTGATAAATATCGTCGCCATCCTGCAGCCATTGAAGATGGTTTATATCATTTGGCCGCCAGCGGACAGACCAGCTGGTTCGACTATGCCTGCCATATTTTTGCACGCATGCGGACTAACGGGCTGGATCTGGCGCTTGATCGCGTCGTGCCAGTCAGTACGCTGGAATACAGCAGCCCTGCGCGACGGCCTTTGAATAGCAGGCTGGACACCGGCAAGCTGGCTGGAGCCTTCGGCCTGTCGTTGCCCTGCTGGCAGCAGGGCGTTGACGCTACTGTGGACGCGCTATGCGAGGGCGCCAAGGACGGTCATTTCCTATCTTGAGGAGTGACCTGCAACAGCCGGCTTCAGGTCATAGAAAATCTTGCTCGCGTCAATAAATTTGTAAAGCATGCTCTCGATACAGGCCGCTTGTCCCTGCTGGTTAAGCTTATGCATGGACTCGAGCATCTCCTGCAATAAAGCAATAAAAGACGGCACCAGCGCCGTATCCATGCTCCAGTAGCCATTGGAAAACTGCAGCGCCAGCGCACCGGCTGCATTGGCGGCCAGTGTTGCGTTGGGAAACACGTAGCGCCCCTGGGCGCTGTCGGCAAAGTGCACGGTATCGGTTGGAGCTGACACCAGCTGTATGCCAGGTGACATTTTGAATACTCTTTTGAATGGTTTGTACAGGTCATGGTGTTGCCCGACTTGCAGAAACCACAGCAGGCAAGTCAGTTCACTGAAGGCGGCAATCGCCTGATTGCTGCCCAGATTGCGATCAAAGCCCTGAATCTGTTCGTTGGCCGCGTAACTCATGAGATAGTCCACTTGCTCGATCAAGGCATCATGCTGTGGCTGGGACAAGGGATAGGCAGAATACTCCACGAGCGCAATGCGCGAGCCGGGCGCGTGGGTATTGATGCTGCTGATCGTGGCCAGCAGGTTGTCATAGCGTTGCGCCGACTGGTTACCGGTGGCATGTGGCTGGCCGTTACCGTGGGCACGGTCGCCCGATGTGCCGTTGCCGGCCGGATCGCCGGCTTGTTGCTGGTCTGCGCTGCCAGCATAAGGCGCGTTGGTGGCGCTGGTAATAATGAAAAGCGCGTTTGTGCTAGTATCTGTCATGAGTAAGTGCTCCGCAAGCCATTGCCCGGAATAATGCCAAGTAAACCGGCTATTTTAGCAAGTTACGCAAGCTTGGGCGGCCCCAGTGCAGCCGTTGGGTAAATGGGGATCCCTTGAACACTTTTCCTGCACTAGTCGGTACTTATGACGCCACTCCCGGAATTCTTTTTTATATGAACGATATCAGCCAGATCGAAAATCGTGTGCGCCGCTGGCTTGAAAAAGCGGTCATCGGCCTCAATCTTTGTCCTTTCGCCAAAAGCGTCTATGTGAAAGACCAGGTGCGGATCGCCATTTGCCAGGCGCAGGACAGGCACGCGTTAACGGCGCAGCTTTACGAGGAGTTGCGGTGGTTGGCGAACACGCCGGCGCAGCAGACAGATACCACATTGCTGGTCGTGCCCTGTATGTTCGAGCAGTTCAGCGATTTTAACGACTATCTGGATATTGCCGAAGCGGTGCTCGATGAACTGGAACTGGTCGGTGAAATACAGCTTGCCAGTTTTCATCCTTTTTACCAGTTCGCCAATACCGAGCCGGACGATCTGAGCAACTATACCAACCGCGCGCCGTATCCGATTTTGCATCTGTTGCGCGAAGACAGCCTGGATAAGGCGGCGGAGCAGTACCCGGATGCCAGTGTGATTTTCCAGCGCAATGTCGCGGTGGTCCAGGAACTGGGCGTCGATGGGTGGCACCGGCTGCTGCAGGATGATCAGGAGTAACCTGTTGAAATGCAATAGCTTTTCTAGTGCTTGTAGTATTGTGAATTGCCCACAGTTTGTGGTATTATGTAATCTAAGCTGTATATCTGGTTGACTGAATGTTTTCTGGACGCGGGTTCGACTCCCGCCGTCTCCACCAACAGCGTATTTGTGTTAGTGCATTTGCTGCGATATCCGCAAGGCCGGTTCAAGTATGCTGCTGATGGGGACGCCATGGTTTCGACAGGAAAAGATAGGAAGATCGGCAGCCGGTAGGCGATGACCGTAAATCAAGCAAAACCTTTAAATGCAAATGACGAAAGTTACGCATTAGCAGCCTAATACTGGCTAGCTAGGAGCTTTATCCACTTGGCAACAGAACGGATAAAAAAGGGAGCTTCGGCTCCCTTTTTCATTGCGTGGCAAATTTGTGCTGTGGTGTTGGCTGTCACGGCGCAGCGACACATTGCCGGCACCACCGCATCCCGTCATACCAGAGGCCTGCTCTCTAGCGGATTTCGTAAAGATAAAGTTCAACCCGCCGATTTACGGCGCGTCCCTGCGCCGTCGTATTGCTCATTAGCGGGTCAATTGATCCCCGGCCTTCGAGCTCGATCAGCACACTTTTCACATTGCGTTGAATAAGATAATTGGCCACGGACGTGGCCCGAGTGATCGACAGTGTCTGATTGGTAACCGAGTCTCCCTGAGAGTCTGAGTGTCCGACTACCTTGATGCGCAAGTAGGGCGACTGGTCAAATGCGCCTGCCACCGCGTTGAGCACCGGCTTCATCTTGTTGTTCAGGCGCGCGCTGCCGCCACGAAAGGTCGTTCCTCCGGGTAAAATCACGCGCAGGCTGCCATCGCGCACGCGGTTGACCTGGATCCCCAGATTTTGTGTATCGGAGGCACGGATCTGCCCGATAAGTTCATTCCAGTTGCTCGGGGTGGTCACGCTGCGCTGTGTCACTGGCAGTCCGCTGGTGTCAACGGCAATGCCGCCGCCCGGATTCTCAATGCCGCCATTGCTGAACGAGGCACAGGCCGATAGCAGCAATCCCGCCGTGGCCATCACCGTGGCCCGTATAAACGTGCTCAGTTTCATGATTTTCCTATACTTGCCTGTTCTTTGATTTTTACGACGGCATCCCACACATCTTCGGGCAGTAGTGCAATTTGGTCAGCATCCCAGGCCTTTACTTCATTGGCATCCACACAATAGCCATAAGCGGCGGCAACGGTTGGCATGCCAGCTGCCTTGCCTGCGATGATATCACGTTCGTCATCACCTACATAGATACAGGTTTCGGGTGCAACCCCGGCCAGTTTTGCGGCGTGCAGCAGCGGCGCCGGGTGCGGTTTGGAATGTGCAAGCGTATCACCACAGACATTGGCTGCGCTACGATCGGTCAATTGCAGATAATCGAACATTGGCAGCGACAGCGCTTCGGCCTTGTTGGTTACGATACCCCAGCGCAGACCTGAATTTTCCAGCTTGCCGAATAACTGCTCAATACCCGGAAAAAGCGTGGTGTTGCGGGTCATGCAGGCACGGTAGTCTTCGAGAAACCGCAAGCGCGTCGGTTCGTAGTCTTCGTCGTCCGGGGTAAGCGCCAATGCCACCCGCAGCAGCCCGCGCGCGCCCTGGGATGCGACACAGCGCAGCATCTCGTATGGCAGTGGCGCCATTCCCCGATACTGGCGCTGCAGATTTGCAGCGTGCGCCAGGTCAGGGGCGCTGTCGGCCAGCGTACCGTCAAAGTCGAAAAGTACAGTGGTGATCATTTGTAGGTCGCCATCAGATAGTTGACCGATGTGTCGTTGCTCAGGGAGTAGACATCGGTAATAGGGTTATATTGCATGCCTTTCATCGACATGGGCTCAAGTCCCGCTGCGCGGGCGCTGGTCGCCAGCTCGCTCGGGCGGATAAAGCTGCTGTGGGTGTGCGTATTGCGTGGAAGCAGGTTAAGCACGTACTCGGCGCCGACGATGGCAAACAGAAACGATTTGAAATTGCGGTTCAGCGTGGAAAAAAAGACCAGTCCGCCCGGTTTGACCAGGGTGGCGCAGGCCCGGACAATGGAGCCTGGGTCAGGCACATGTTCGAGCATTTCCATGCAGGTCACGACGTCGTATTGCGCGGGCCGCTCGCTGGCGATCTGCTCTGCGCTGATGTTGCAGTACTCCACCTGCACGCCGCTTTCCAGGCCGTGCAGCCGGGCCACATTCAGGGACTTTTGCGCCAGATCAATGCCGGTGACCGAAGCGCCGCTGGCAGCCATGCTTTCGGCGAGAATGCCGCCGCCGCAGCCGACATCAATGATAGTCTTGCCCTCCAGGCCGCCGGCCAGAGACGAGATCCATTCCAGGCGCAACGGGTTGATCGCATGCAGGGGCTTGAATTCGCTGGTGGGGTCCCACCATTTTGCCGCAAGATCGCCAAATTTATCCAGTTCGGCCTGACTGGCATTGACGGGCAGGGAAGAGGGCGTGCTGGTCTGTGACATAAGCAGTGGTGGGCGGTTGTATGGTGTGTATAGGATAGTGATAGCCGCATTTTACACCACTGGCGGCCGATGGGGCAGCAAGCCCAGCCAGTCCGCCCCAGACAGTACGCCTGGAATGGGTCCTGACAGACGTAAAAAAGGCTCCTTACAGGAGCCCTTTTTACTGCTACTAGGAGCCTTTTTGCAGGAGACGCTGAAAATTAGCGGCGTGTACCTACGATTTCGATCTCTACGCGACGGTTTTTAGCACGGCCTTCGCGGGTTGTGTTTGAGGCAACTGGTTGTGTTTCGCCACGGCCGGAAGCAATGATCTGGTCAGCAGGAACACCACGGGAGATCAGGTAGTTCTTGACTGAAGCAGCACGGCGCTCAGACAGTTTCTGGTTGTATGCATTGGTACCAACAGAATCGGTGTGACCAGTAGCGATCAGAGATTCCAGGTTCAATTGAGTAACTTGCTGGGCAACTTGATCCAGAATGTTACGGCCTTCTGGTTTAAGTGTTGCTTTGTCGAAGTCGAAGAATGTATCAGCGTTGAAGGTTACTTTGTTGGCAACGACTTCAGCTTGAGGAGCGCCACAACCTTGAGCTGCGGTTGCGGGTGTCCAGAAATTGTCGCGCCAGCAGTGTTCATTCGTGCCGTTCATCCAGACCAGACCGTATGGATTAACCCAGTTATCGACGGTTTGCGCTGATGCTACACCTGACGTTGCGGCTGCAACAACGGCGAATGCCAATGCGAATTTAGAGGGTTTGTTCATGTTTCTCCTCGTTGAGCTTGATAGCTAAAAGTTGACTCGCAGCGAAACCCGCCGCAGATTGAAATTCAGGGTCAGTATAGCAACGCTTGGATATGGATTCAAAGGGTTGCACTAGTTTTCCCTTGTTCGTGGTTCAATCTTAAGCGATTTTTGAAGTCTTTGCCGAGACTAAGTCCTACATTTTTAAGGGAACTTTCCAATATTGTCTCTTATGCGCCAAATTTGTTGGATTTCAACCACAAACCCTGTTTCAAATTTGCTGCAAAAGCCCGTAGTTCGAAGCAAGCACCTGAAAGAAATGAAAAATTAAAGCCCAACACTTAAAGTAAAGTCTCAAATATATAAATCGACCATAAATGTTCGCATTACGCGCTTTTTGGTGCGCTGAACAGGCTGTAACAATGATAGAATGACGGATTCGCCCCGCGTGCGAGACCGGAAAACGCCTGCCGGATTTTCTGACGTTTGTATCACATCAAAATAAGTTATGAGTACTATGGATTCTTTTGCCAGGGAAACCCTGCCAATATCGCTAGAAGAGGAAATGCGCCGAAGCTATCTTGATTACGCCATGAGCGTAATTGTCGGCCGGGCGCTTCCCGATGTCAGGGACGGGCTAAAACCGGTGCACCGCCGGGTGTTGTTTGCCATGCACGAGCTGAACAACGACTGGAACCGGGCCTACAAGAAATCCGCTCGTATTGTCGGTGACGTTATCGGTAAGTACCATCCCCACGGTGACCAGGCAGTGTACGACACCATCGTCCGTATGGCGCAAAGCTTCTCACTGCGCTATATGCTGGTAGACGGGCAGGGTAACTTCGGGTCAGTCGATGGCGACAGTGCTGCTGCCATGCGTTATACCGAAATCCGCCTGGCCAAAATTGCGCATGAGCTGCTGGCCGATATCGATCAGGAAACGGTCGATTTTGGTCCGAACTACGATGGCAGTGAGCAGGAACCGCTGTTGCTGCCTTCACGCGTACCGAATCTGCTGATCAACGGCAGCTCGGGTATTGCCGTCGGCATGGCAACCAATATACCTCCGCACAACTTGAGCGAAGTCATCGACGGCTGCCTGTATTGCCTGCGCAACCCGGGCTGCACCCTGGATGAACTGATCGAACTGATTCCTGCTCCCGATTTCCCTACCGGCGGTATTATCTACGGTATGACCGGGGTACGCGAAGGCTACCGTACAGGACGCGGGCGTGTGGTCATGCGGGCCAAAACCCATTTCGAAGACATGGAAAAGGGCAATCGTCAGTCCATCATTGTTGATGAGCTGCCATACCAGGTCAATAAAAAGACGCTGCAGGAGCGCATTGCAGAGCTGGTCAATGAAAAGAAAATCGAGGGTATCTCGGATATCCGCGATGAGTCTGACAAGGACGGCATGCGCCTGGTCATTGAACTGAAGCGCGGCGAAGTCCCCGAGGTCATTCTGAACAATCTGTTCAAGCACACGCAATTGCAGGATACCTTTGGTATCAACATGGTTGCGCTGGTGGAAGGGCAGCCGCGACTGCTTAATCTGAAGCAGATGGTCGAGTACTTTCTCAGCCATCGCCGGGAAGTGGTCACGCGTCGTACGGTATTTCAGTTGCGCAAGGCGCGCGAGCGTGGACATTTGCTGGAAGGCCTGGCCGTTGCGCTGGCCAATATCGATGAATTCATCGCAATCATCAAGGGTGCGCCTACGCCGCCTGTCGCCAGACAGGAACTGATGGCGCGCAACTGGGATTCTTCGCTGGTGCGCGAATTGCTGCAACGGGCAGACGATGGCAGCGTACTGGGCGGCAGTGCCGCCTATCGTCCGGACACCCTGGCCGATATTTTCGGGTTGCAGGATGATGGGCTGTATCGTCTAAGCGACGTCCAGGCACAGGAAATCCTGAATATGCGTCTGCAACGCCTGACCGGGCTGGAGCAGGACAAAATCGTTAATGAATACCGTGGCATCATGGACACCATTTCCGATTTGCTGGATATCCTGGCCAAACCCGAGCGGATTACCGCGATTATTTCTGACGAGCTGGTTGCCATCAAGGCCGAGTTCTCAACCAATGCCAAAGATGTACGGCGCTCCGAAGTGGTCATGAATGCGACCGAGCTGGATACGGAAGACCTGATTACTCCTGCAGACATGGTGGTTACGCTATCCAATAGCGGTTATATCAAAAGCCAGCCATTGTCCGAATACCGAGCCCAGAAGCGGGGCGGTCGCGGCAAGCAGGCGACGGCCATGAAAGAAGACGATTGGATTGATCAGTTGTTTATCGCGAACACGCATGATTTTCTATTGTGTTTCTCTGACCGCGGGCGGGTGTACTGGCTCAAGGTCTGGGAAGTGCCTCAGGGCACACGCGGTTCCCGCGGACGCCCGATCGTTAATATGTTCCCGCTGATAGACGGCGAAAAAATCACGGTTGTCCTGCCGGTACGTGAGTTTTCCGACACAAGCTTTGTGTTTATGGCAACCTCTCGCGGCACAGTCAAG
>NZ_JBQEAU010000030.1:0-14492 GCF_052108595.1 Advenella sp. | reverse complement strand
ATCGCCGTGGCCCTGGACGAAGGCGATTATCTGATCGGTGCCGATCTGACTGACGGCGAGCACGACGTCATGTTGTTCTCCGATGCCGGTAAGGCTGTACGTTTTGACGAAAATGACGTGCGTCCAATGGGCCGTACTGCGCGTGGCGTGCGCGGCATGAATCTGGACGGCGATCAGCAGGTTATTTCGCTGCTGGTGGCCGGTGACGAGTCACAAAGCGTGCTGACCGCAACCGAAAATGGTTACGGCAAGCGTACCTCTATTTCGGAATATACGCGCCACGGCCGTGGCACCAAGGGCATGATCGCCATCCAGACCAGCGCCCGCAACGGCAAGGTCGTGGGCGCTGTTCTGGTGAACCCATCAGACGAAATTATGCTGATCACTACTGCTGGTGTCCTGGTTCGTACCCGAGTCTCGGAAGTGCGGGAAATGGGCCGAGCGACACAGGGTGTCACGTTGATCAGTGTCGATGATGGCAGCAGCTTGTCCGGCGTACGACGCGTCGTGGAAAGCGATGCGGATGTTGATGCCGATGAGGCTGACGCTGACGCAGCTCAGCTGCCTGCCACCGGGCTGCCGGATTCGCAAGCCGATGGCAGTAACCAGCCATCGGGTGATGCGCCAGGCTCAGCGACACCGAATACCGATACAGAGGCCTGATTTTTTCAGAGTAAATCACCTTAATTTCAGGGTAAACAATGGGTACGCAATTTTGGAATTTTTCGGCCGGGCCGGCTGTCCTGCCCAAGCCTGTTCTGGAGCAGGCAGCTGCCGAAATGCTCGACTGGCGCGGCAGTGGCATGTCGGTCATGGAAATGAGTCACCGGGGCGCCGAATTTACGCAAATCTGCGACGAGGCTGAAGACGATCTGCGCACCCTGTTGGGCATCTCCGACGATTATGCCGTGATTTTCATGCAGGGTGGCGCCACGGCAGAAAATGCCATTGTCCCGATGAACCTGATTGCGCGCAATCCGTCCAAGAGTGCCGATTACGTCCTTACTGGTAGCTGGTCAGTCAAGTCACATAAAGAGGCGCAACGCTATGGCAACGCGCGGGTGGCTGCTGCTGCCGATACAGAGCGGCAGATCGACGGTGTCACGTATGGCGCCTGGAGCTGGGTGCCACCGCTTGATTCCTGGCGCGTGCAGCCCGATGCTTCTTATTTGCACTATTGCAGCAATGAAACGATTGGTGGCCTGGAAATAGCCCAAATGCCCGACATGCAGGCATTGGGTGCGCCCGATGTGCCACTGGTGCTTGATGCCTCATCGCATTTCCTGTCCCGTCCGCTGGATGTTTCCCGAACCGGCATGGTGTATGCCGGTGCGCAGAAAAATGCGGGCCCCGCGGGCGTCACCATGGTGATTGTGCGCAGAGATATGCTGGGTCACGCGCTCGCATGTACGCCGTCGGCCTTTGATTATGTGAACGTGGCAAAAGAGCGTTCCCGTTACAACACGCCACCGAGCTACGGCATTTATATTTGCGGGCTGGTGTTCAAATGGTTGCTCCAATTGGGCGGGCTGACCGAGATCGAAAAACACAATCTGGCCAAATCGCAGGCCCTGTATGCCCAGATAGACAGCAGCGATTTTTACGCCAATCCAATACAGCCGGCCTTCCGTTCCCGCATGAATGTGCCATTTACGCTGGTCAGCGACGAGCTGACAGCCCAGTTTCTGAAACAAGCTGCGCAACATCACCTGCTGGCACTCAAAGGACACAAGTCCGTCGGCGGTGTGCGTGCATCCATCTATAATGCGATGCCAATGGAAGGCGTTGCAACACTCATAGACTTTATGAAAGAGTTCGAGCGCACACATGGATAATTCACTACAGGATGCGCTCAAACCGCTGCGCGACAAAATTGATCAGATTGACCGCGATATTCTTGACCTGCTTAATCAACGGGCACAAACGGCAATCGACGTAGGCAGGGTCAAGTACGAGCATCAGGCTGACAGCGCCGTGCTCAAGCCCGAGCGTGAAGCTCAGGTCATCCGGCGCCTTCAGGAGCTCAATCGCTACGGTATCTTTACTGAGACCGGTGTGCGGGCCGTCTGGGCGGAAATTATCTCGGTTTGCCGGGGCCTGGAAAAAGGGCTGACAGTGGCCTATCTTGGCCCGGAAGGGTCATTCTCCGAGCAGGCTGCCATGGAGTTCTACGGCCATTCGGTTCACGCGCTGCCGTGCCCATCTTTTGACGAGGTGTTCCGTGCCGTCGAGGCCGGACAGGCCGATGTCGGCATGGTGCCGGTTGAAAACTCCACCGAAGGGGCCGTCAACAGGACACTGGATCTGTTTCTTAACTCTACCGTCAAGGTGCATGGGGTTCGTTCCATTCCCATCCGTCACTGTCTGATGAGCCAGCATGGCACCATGGACGGCGTCAAAAGCATCATGGCGCATCCGCAGGCGTTGGCGCAGTGCCAGAAATGGATATCGCAACATCACCCGACGCTTGAGATCGTGCCGGCAGCCAGCAATTCCGAGGCGGCCAAACATGCCGCTCAGGAGGAAAGCGTTGCGGCAATTGCCGGCGAAACAGCGGCTGTCTTCTGGAATCTTGGGCTTGTCGCTTCCGGTATCCAGGATGACGCTAATAATAAGACGCGATTTCTGGCCATCGGCAATATCGAAACGGCGCCCAGCGGACGCGATCAGACCAGCCTGATTTTTGCAGTACCCAATCGCGTTGGCGCAGTATACGAGATGATCAGCCCCTTTGCGCGCAATGGCGTGTCGATGACCCGTTTCGAATCCCGGCCGGCGCGCACGGGCCAGTGGGAATATTATTTTTACGTCGACGTGCTAGGCCACTGCTCTGACGAGAACGTGGCGCGGGCGCTGGAAGAACTGAAACAGCAGTCCGCATTTTTCAAAATTCTGGGTTCCTACCCAATGCAATAGAAGGTGATTTGAATGTCCGGTATAGCCAGTGGGTTCGGTATATCCAGTAATGTCGATGCGATGATGCCATACCAGGCAGGCAAGCCGATCGAGGATCTGGCGCGTGAATACGGGCTTGATCCAGCTAGTATTGTCAAACTGGCATCCAACGAAAACCCGCTTGGCATGTCCGATTCCGTGCGTCAGGCGATCAGCGCATTTCTTGACAGCGTGCCAGGGCAGGCACTGGGTCGCTATCCCGACCCCAATGCCTTTGCACTCAAACAGGCGCTGGCTGAGCATTACCAGGTCCCCGCTAATTGGCTGACGGTGGGCAATGGTTCCAACGACCTGCTGGAAATTATTTCACTGGCCATTCTGGACCAGCAGGCATCCTGTGTTTATGCTGAACACGCATTCATTGTGTACCAGTTGGCAACGCAGGCGCGCGGCGCCACCCATATTAAAGTGCCGGCGGCTAGTTTCGGCCACGATCTGCAGGCCATGTTCGAAGCCATTGGCGACGATACGCGTCTGGTCTTTATTGCCAATCCAAATAATCCTACAGGCACCTTCCATAGCGGCGATGTGATCCGCAGTTTTGTTGAAAAAGTGCATGCAGCCCGCGGCAATCGCGTCACTGTGGTGCTGGACGAAGCGTATAACGAGTATCTGGATCCGCAGTTGCGGTTCGACAGCGCCCAACTGGTAAGAGACTTTTCCAACATTATCGTGGTCCGTACGTTTTCCAAGGCCTATGGCCTGGCAGGCATGCGCATGGGGTTTGCCATTGCCCGTCCGGAAATGACCGACTACTTAAATCGCGTTCGCCAGCCGTTCAATGTGAATTTGCTGGCCCAGGTGGCTGCGGTCGCGGCGCTCAAGGACGCAGCGTTTCTTGAAAAAACCTACGAATTGAACCGTGACGGCAAGCGCTGGCTGTCGGCCCAGTTTGCCGAAATGGGACTGGAGTTTGTCCCCAGCTTCGGCAACTTCATTCTGCTGCGAGTGGGTGATGCTGCCGCAGTAAATACAGCACTGCTACAGCGTGGCGTGATCGTGCGACCGGTTGTCGGTGACGGCCTGCCCGAGCATCTACGCGTGTCTATCGGGCTGCCCGAGGAGAACGCCAAGTTCATCAGCGCGCTCAAAGAGGTGCTGGGCAAGTGATGGCAAGCAAGGCCAGCGAGAGTGCGGCGGCTGCGCTGCCGCCGCTTCGGATTCCGGTTTTGGCCGTGGTTGGCGTCGGTCTGATCGGCGGCTCACTGGCATTGTCGCTCAAGCGCAATGACGTTGTCGGCAAGGTCCTGGGCATCAGTCACGATCCGGCAAGTATCAACACGGCGCTGGAACTGGGCATCATCGACACAATCGCGTCTTTCGAGCAGGTCTCGCAGGCAGACGTGATTGTTATTGCAGCGCCGGTTTCTGCATTCGAGTCGATATGCAGTGCCATCAAGCCATTTTTGGCGCCGCGCTCGATCATTACCGATGTTTGCAGCACCAAGCAGCAGGTGACTGCCATGGCCCGACGCTCGCTGGGCAATCGCGTGGGGCAGTTTGTTCCCGGGCATCCCATTGCCGGCGCAGAAACGTCCGGCCCTGCCGCGGCCAACGCTTTTCTGTTTGAACAGAAGCAGGTTATCCTGACTCCTTTGCAGGAGAATATGCCCGAGCAAGTCGATATGCTCACCCGATTATGGGAAGCCTGCGGATCCACCGTCAGTTCGATGGGCGCCGCAGAGCATGACCGCATATTCGCCGCGGTCAGTCATATGCCGCACTTTCTGTCGGCGCTCTATATGTACAGCTTGCTGGACGCTGGACAACCCGATCACAAGCTTAAGTACGCAGGCAGCGGGTTTCGTGATTTTACGCGCATCGCTGCCGGACCCCCGGTCATGTGGCGCGATATCTTTTCGAGCAATCGCGAGTGTATGCTAGAGGAAATTACCCGTTTTCAAACCTGCCTGGAGCAGGCCCGGCAAATGCTGGAGAGCGGCAACAATGAAGCGTTCGAGGCCTGGCTGGCAGCCGCGGCCCAGGCGCGGCGAGATTGGGAGAATCCACCATCATGAGTGAAGTAAGTCAATATCTGGCCCCGGCGGTACGGGGCCGAGGGCAGATGGCGCTGCCTGGCTCGAAAAGTATTTCGAACCGGGTCCTGCTACTGGCGGCGCTGTCCGAGGGCAGTACGCGAATTGACGGGTTGCTCGACTCCGATGATACGCGCGTCATGCTTGCCGCTCTGCGCGCGCTTGGGCTGCAGATTGATCAGGCAGGCGACAATCAGGTTGTGGTGCACGGCAAGGGATCGTTCCCACAAATGCAGGCTGATTTGTTTTTGGGTAATGCCGGTACGGCGTTTCGTCCCCTGACCGCAGCGCTGGCCATGGCGCAGGGCCACTACCGCCTGCATGGCGTATCCCGTATGCATGAGCGTCCGGTTGGGGACCTGGTCACGGCACTGCAGGCTGTCGGAGCACAGATTCGCTACGAGGGCCAAAAAGGCTATCCGCCATTGCAAATTTCGCCGGCGCAACTGCATGTTGACGGCCCGATCCCGATTTCGGGTAATGTGTCCAGCCAGTTTCTGACTGCCTTTCTGATGATGGCCCCGATCCTGGCGGCGCGTGTCGGTCACGATGTCACCTTGCAGGTCCAGGGAGAGCTGATATCCAAACCCTATATCGCCATTACGCTGCAATTGATGGCGCGCTTTGGTGTGACCGTTCAGCAGGATGGCTGGCAGCGCTTTACCATCGTGGCGGACAGCCGATACACCAGTCCCAATGCAGTGGCAATCGAGGGCGACGCTTCCAGCGCATCTTACTTTCTGGCGCTGGGACTGCTTGGCCAGGGGCCGGTACAGATCAACGGCATTGGCAAGGACAGCATTCAGGGCGATATCGCATTTGCGCAATTTATTGAACGGCTCGGCGGAAAAATCACCTATCAGGATCAATGTCTTATTTCCGAGAGAGCGCAAAGCGTTGCAGACCGACCTCTGCCGGCATTTGACGAGGATTTCAACCTGATTCCAGATGCTGCCATGACGGCGGCGGTGCTGGCCCTGTACGCCGACGGTCCGTGCGTGTTGCGCAATATCGGTAGCTGGCGTGTCAAGGAAACGGATCGCATTCATGCCATGCATACCGAACTGAGTAAGTTGGGCGCAGTGGTTGAATCCGGTGCCGACTGGATTCGTATTACGCCGCCCGAGCCCGGAAAATGGCAGACAGCGCAGATTTCGACCTACGATGATCATCGTATGGCCATGTGCTTTTCGCTCGCCGTATTCGGGCCGGTTGGTGTCACCATCCTGGATCCTGCCTGCGTCAGCAAGACGTTTCCCGACTATTTTTCGGTTTATGATACGCTGGTCACGACCACCCAGGAGGATGCATCATGACTGGCGGGCTTCACGCGGACAATCGCATACCTGTCATTGCCATTGACGGCCCGACCGCCTCCGGTAAGGGCACGGTCGCTGCCCGGGTGGCCGATGCGCTGGGCTGGTCCGTCCTCGATAGCGGTGCGCTCTACCGGTTAAGCGCGCTTGCGGCGCTCAGGCGCGGTGTGGCCGACACTGATGAACAGGCGCTGGCCGATATTGCGAGACAGCTGGATGTCCGATTCCAGGGCGACAAAGTGTTGCTTGACAACGACGACGTCACTGAGCAGTTGCGCCAGGAGCATATCGGCGACATGGCCTCGCGGATAGCCCCGCTGCAGCCATTGCGTGGTGCATTGCTGGAGCGCCAGCGGGCATTTCGACAGGTTCCGGGCCTGGTTTGCGACGGTCGGGATATGGGAACAGTCGTATTTCCTGATGCCTCTCTTAAGATTTTCCTGATTGCAGATGTCGATGCGCGTGCTAAAAGACGCTATAACCAGTTGATCGAAAAAGGTTTTTCTGCTAATCTTGGCGACTTGTTAAAGGATTTGAAAGCGCGCGACGACCGAGATCAGAACCGTTTGGTGGCGCCACTTAAGCCAGCAGATGATGCCGTGGTGGTTGATTCTTCCAATTTGGGAATTGATCAGACCGTCGAGCGCATCCTGGCTCACTGGCGTAACAAAACGTAACGGTTTGCGTGCTGCTCCGGTAATTGGCTTGGAATGGTGGGTTTTAGCCAGCGGATGTTAGGGCAGAGGTCAGCAAGCGCCGGGTGTCAATCATGCGACCAGACTGGTAGCCTGCGAGCGGTAGTAGTGCGTCTGCATGCTCTCGAATGCAGCGGCATGAACCTGCAGCGATCTATCACCCGGCAGTGAGCCGTGATGCCAAACCCACACGGGTTTGTCGCTCGCATTCATATCCGATTGCACCTGCTCGCTAATGCAGCACAGGCAGGATTGCAGTCGCAGTACCCATTATTTCCTGGGGGCAGCCGGTATTATTGCTGCACCACAGGTACAGGGCAGTTTTTCAACGGTCATGGCAGGCGCGAAAGTCACCTGCGTTATCGTTGAATTTCAAGGGCTTTCGTCTGAACCCAGACGGAAGATTTTTTCACTCCGCCGCGGCAGGCTGTTCTGCCAAAGCGTGTTTTTAAGGCCAGGAGACCGTGACGGTCCCGGGATTTTTCTAATGTCATCCATTTCTTTACAAGACGCCACTGGTGGCGAAAGCTTTGCCGATTTATTTGCTCAAAGCGTAAAAAGCCAGGATATGAAATCAGGTGAAGTGATTTCAGCCGAAGTGGTCCGTATCGATCACAACTTTGTCGTAGTCAATGCGGGATTGAAGTCCGAATCTCTCATCCCTCTCGAAGAATTCCTGAATGATCAGGGCGAACTGGAAGTTGCCGAAGGCGACTTCGTTTCTGTTGCCATTGATTCACTCGAAAACGGTTTCGGCGACACCATCCTGTCCCGTGACCGTGCAAAACGTCTGTCTGCATGGCTGTCACTCGAGAAAGCGCTCGAGTCCGGCGAAATGGTAACCGGCACCATCACTGGAAAAGTGAAGGGCGGCCTTACCGTCATGACAAACGGCATTCGCGCCTTTTTGCCTGGCTCACTGGTTGATCTGCGTCCTGTCAAGGATACGACACCCTACGAAGGCAAAACGATGGAGTTTAAAGTTATCAAACTCGATCGCAAACGCAATAACGTCGTTCTGTCACGTCGCTCCGTTCTTGAAGTGAACATGGGCGAAGAGCGCCAGAAACTGCTGGAAAACCTGAAAGAAGGCGCAGTGGTTACCGGTGTAGTTAAAAACATTACCGATTACGGCGCGTTCGTTGACCTGGGCGGTATTGATGGTCTGCTGCATATTACCGACATGGCATGGCGCCGTGTTCGCCACCCATCAGAAGTCCTGTCCGTTGGTCAGGAAGTCCAGGCCAAAGTGCTCAAGTTCGATCAAGAGAAGAGCCGTGTTTCCCTGGGTGTCAAACAGCTGGGCGAAGACCCATGGGTTGGTCTGGCGCGTCGCTACCCACAAAGTACACGTCTGTTCGGTAAAGTTACCAACCTCACCGACTACGGTGCGTTCGTTGAAGTCGAAACCGGTATCGAAGGTCTGGTACACGTTTCCGAAATGGACTGGACCAACAAAAACGTTGATCCGCGTAAAGTGGTCAGCCTGGGCGAAGAAGTTGAAGTCATGGTTCTGGAAATCGACGAAGACCGTCGTCGTATTTCACTTGGTATGAAACAATGCCGTGCAAACCCATGGGAAGATTTTGCCACCAACTTCAAACGTGGTGATAAAGTTCATGGCGCAATCAAGTCCATTACCGACTTTGGCGTATTCATCGGTCTGCCTGGCGGCATCGATGGTCTGGTTCACCTGTCTGACCTGTCATGGGCTGATTCTGGCGAAGAAGCCGTGCGCAACTTCAAGAAAGGCGACGAGATTGATGCCGTGGTTCTGGCGATCGATACCGACAAAGAGCGTATTTCTCTTGGTATCAAACAGCTCGAAGGCGATCCGTTCAACAACTACGTTGCAACGAACGACAAGGGCGCAGTTGTTCCTGGCGTGATCAAGTCTGTCGAAGCCAAAGGTGCGGTAGTTACACTGTCACTCGAGGTTGAAGGCTATCTGCGCGCTTCTGAAATTTCAGCCGGCCGTGTCGAAGACGCGACCACTGTCCTGAAAGAAGGCCAGAACATCGAAGCCATGATCCTGAACGTCGATCGTAAGGCGCGTTCAATCCAGTTGTCCATCAAGGCACGTGACAATGCTGAGACCGCAGGTGCGCTACAGCGCATGAGCGATACCAGCGCGTCATCCGGTACGACTAACCTGGGGGCTTTGCTTAAGGCGAAGCTCGACCAAGCTAAAGACGATTAAGCTGTGACTAAATCAGAGTTGATTGAAGCACTAGCGGCCAGCTATCCACAGCTGGCTGCCCGTGACACCGACTTCGCTGTAAAGACGATGCTTGATGCCATGACCGTTGCTCTATCCAGAGGTCAGCGCATCGAAATTCGCGGTTTTGGCAGCTTCTCGCTGTCAACGCGTGCTCCACGGGTTGGGCGCAATCCCAAGTCCGGCGAACAGGTGATGGTGCCCGGCAAGCGGGTGCCTCACTTCAAGGCGGGCAAAGAGTTGCGCGAGCGCGTTGATTCTGTTTTTACCTCTGCTGACGACACCAAGCAGGATTCATCCGAGAATGGTCATTTTGACGCTCAGGCGGCCAAGGTAGCCAATCTCTGATCAAACCAGGCAGGTGCTCGTTTCTTATGATGTCCAAAAACCCCGATTGGAAAATCGGGGTTTTTGTTTTTTAGACAGTCAATTCGCATTACAATGGCGAATAATTCAATTTCAGGAGCAGGCCAATGCGTTACATTGTCTGGGCATTGCGAATCATACTTTTTCTGTTGGTCCTATTGTTCGCGCTCAAAAACACCGACCCCGTCACTGTGCGGTTTTATGGTGATTATACGTTTGCAGGTGTGCCACTCATTGTTGTGCTATTGCTTGCATTTTTCGTTGGCGCACTGTTTGCGTGGTTGATTAGCATTCCTACACGCTTGCGTAAAACCCGTGAAGTCGGGCGTCTCAAAGGCGAGGTAGAGCGTTTGAACCGTGACGTGGCCGATACCCGTCATTCGCTGGAAGCGCTCAAGGCCGAAGAATTGCGCCTGCGCAGCAGCGTGGCCTCGACAAGTACCGCCCTGCAGACGCCTGTCCGGGAGACCGCAGTTGGACTTTGAAGCATGGTGGCTGATTCTAATCCCCATTTTGTTCGGACTGGGGTGGATCGCAGCCAAGGTGGATGTTCGACAGATCGTATCTGAAAGCAGGAATCTGCCCGACTCTTATTTTCGCGGGCTCAACTTTCTGCTCAATGAAGATCACGACAAGGCTATTGATGCGTTTGTCGAAGTAGCCAAACTCGATTCCGAAACAACGGAATTGCATTTTGCGCTTGGCAATCTGTTTCGTCGTCGCGGAGAGATTGAGCGGGCCATTCGGGTCCATCAAAGCCTGCTTTCCCGTTCAGATTTACCGCGGGCCGACAGGGAGCATGCGCTGCATGAAATCGCCCAGGATTACTTCAAGGCCGGTATGTTTGACCGCGCTGAAAATGCCTTCAAGGAAGTGCAAAATACCAGTTATGGTGTTTCCGCGACCCGGGCGCTGATTCGCATTTACGAAGCCGAGCACGATTGGAAAAAAGCGATCGCCGTCGCGGCGCGCTTGCGTGAACTGACTGACGAGCCGTTGCCGCAGCGGGTTCATTACCATTGCGAACGGGCGCAGGCCGTATTAAGTGCGAAAGAGCCGGATTTTGACCGTGTTGCCGCAGAGCTGGATGCCGCCGAGCGCGAGGCCAGGCACAACCTGGAGCAGGGCGGCTCACAGGCCTCTTACGCACGTATCGCCATTTTGCGTGCCTATCTGGCTCGCCGCCTGGGTGATGTCAGCACAGAGCGCCAGTGGCTGCTCTTGGCGCTGGAACGCTCGCCTGAATTCGCCGGTCTGGTGGCAAAGCAGATCATGGACAATTTCGCTGCCAGTGGCCAGGAAGAACAGGCGGTCAGCCTGCTCAGGGATCATTATTTTGCGCATCCCTCACTGGATGTATTCGAAGTGGTGTTTGCCGCATTGCGCAAGCAGGGGTTCGCCCCCGGTTGGCAGTTTGCCCAGGATTCTCTGCGCCAGCATCCGTCGTTGCTGGGCTTTGATAAAGTACTGCAAAGTGAACTGGCGCAAGAGCAAAGTTCGGCCGGGCAAGGCGAACTGCAGCAGCATATGCCCGATTTTGACCTGTCATTATTGCGAACCATGATTGACAAGCACACGCGGCGTATGGATAAATATGCCTGCCGGGTCTGCGGATTCCAGGCACAGACCTATTACTGGCAATGCCCTGGCTGCAACTCATGGGAAACTTACTCGCCACGCCGCCCAGAGGAATAGTCGTATGCGTGCATTTCCGATAGAAAAAATCAGGCAGATCCGTGTTCTGGTGGTGGGCGATGTAATGCTTGATCGCTACTGGTTTGGTGAAGTCGAGCGTATTTCGCCAGAGGCGCCGGTACCGGTGGTGCGAGTGGCCAAACGGGAAGACCGATTGGGCGGCGGGGCCAACGTGGCCCGCAATATTGTTGCGCTCGGCGGTGGAGTCACCTTGTTAGGTATCGTGGGCGATGACGAGGCCGGCGAGCAGATCGCCAGGCTGGCGCGCGAAGCGGGTATCGACACCCAATTATTAACCGACCCCTCAATGCATACAACGCTGAAAATGCGTGTGCTGGGTCGCCAGCAGCAATTGTTGCGGATCGATTTTGACTATCTGCCTGATGCGCAGACCCTGCAGCAACTGGAACAACAGTATCGCCGCCTGCTGGACGAGCATGACATTGTTGTCCTCTCCGATTATGCCAAAGGTGTGCTCACTCACTGTTCAGTGCTGATTAAACTGGCGCGCGAACGCGAGATACCGGTGCTGGTCGACCCCAAAGGGGACGAATATGAACGCTACGCGGGAGCAAACTTGATTTCTCCGAACCGCGGAGAAATGCAGCAAGCGGTTGGTAAATGGAAAACCGAAGAAGAACTGACGCGATCTGCCCAGAGCCTGCGCCAACGGCTTGCGCTTGAAGCACTGCTGATTACACGCTCGGAGCAGGGAATGACTTTATACACGGAAGCGGGGCGGTACCATGTGGATGCTGCCGCACAAGAGGTGTTTGATGTCTCCGGAGCCGGTGATACGGTTCTGGCGACCATGGCCGTAACCCGCGCCGCGGGCGTGGACTGGCATGAGGCCGTCGAGTGGGCGAACCAAGCCGGTGGTATAGTAGTAGGTAAACTTGGAACATCTATTGTAAGTGCAGAGGAACTGACATGATTATCGTAACCGGGGCCGCAGGTTTCATTGGCAGCAATCTTGTGCGCGGCCTGAACAACAGGGGCATTACCAATATCCTGGCAGTAGATGATCTGACCGATGGCGATAAGTTCGTCAATCTGCGGTCAGGAATTATTGCCGACTATATGGATAAGGACGAATTTCGTACCCGGGTCAACAGCGGCCAGTTCGGCCCGGTTACCGCCATTTTTCATCAAGGCGCCTGTTCGGATACGACTGAAAGAAACGGGCGTTACATGATGGATAACAACTATCGGGTCACGCTGGAGTTATTCAATTTCTGCCAGGCTCGCAGCATCCCGTTTATTTACGCGTCTTCCGCTGCTGTATACGGCGCAGGGCCGGATTATATCGAGGCGCTTGAAAATGAAAAGCCACTGAATGTCTACGGCTATTCGAAGTTCCTGTTTGACCAGGTGGTGCGCGAGCGTTTTGAACACCGTACGACACAGGTCGTGGGTCTTCGATACTTTAATGTATATGGCCCGAATGAACAGCACAAGGGCCGCATGGCCTCCGTTGCCTTCCATAATATGAACCAGTTTCTCTCGGAAGGCCATGTGCGGCTTTTTGGCGGTTGGGATGGCTACGAAGATGGCGGTCAGCGGCGCGATTTTATCTCTGTGGACGACGTGGTCGCGGTTAATCTGTTTTTCCTGGATCACCCTGAACAGTCTGGCATTTTCAATTGCGGTACAGGCCGGGCGCAGCCCTTTAACGACATCGCCTGCGCGGTCGTCAATACCCTGAGGGAAGAGAGAAACGAAACGCGCCTGTCACTGGATGCGCTGGTTCGCGAAGGGCTGATTCGCTATATTCCGTTCCCCGATGATCTCAAAGGGCGCTACCAAAGTTTCACTCAGGCTGACACCGCTCGGCTGCGTGCTGCCGGTTTCAAGGCTGAGATGAATGATGTGGAGCAGGGCGTATCCAGCTATATCCGCCGATTGCGTTCGGATAACGCATAGCGCTTCCAGCCTTTGACGGCATTCGGGCTTATTTCGGGCCACTTCAGACATACCAGATTTACCAGACTCATCAGGTCTATCACGTTCACCGGACTTACCCGGGGCACATCAGGTGCGCCCGGGTTTTTTATTGTCGTTGAGGGTGGTCACACATGCTTCGCCCTTTCCGTACTTTCCCAGCGCCCGAACGTACTGGATCGCTCGCGTCGGATTCTACCCGCGGACTATTCTATCTGCGTGTTCGTGCTGCAAAAGCGCCGCTATGGCACACTACAGACAGCATTTTTCACCGTTCTTCGTCTTGTCTTGCATATGCCATTCGTCCGCTGCCGCCGCTCCCGAGCCTGGCTGTTTTGTTTCTTTCTTGTGTTGGGGTCTTCTTCCGTTAATGCACTGGACCTGAATCAGGCCACGCGAGCCCAACTTCGTGCGATCAAAGGCGTTGGCGACAAATTGGCTGACCGCATTCTGGCGGCCCGGGAGCAGGGCCGCTTTGTGTCCATGGAGGATCTGGCGGCTAGAGTTGCGGGCGTGGGGCCGAAAAAACTGCAGAAATTGCGCGAACAGGGCGTTCGGACAGGTTCGGTCGCTGGGCGCTCTGTGCACCAGCCGGCCAGTGCTCGATCGCGCAGTAGCAGGCCTGCAAGCCCTGATCACTCCACATCTGTCAGGCCCCATGTGGCTGCCAGCAATGAAACATCAAACGATCTGAAGCATGCTGGCAACCTGGCAGGCCGGTCCCTTCCCACCATGCCCATGTTGATCCGGCCACGCCCGCGGGCAGCCAGTGAACCGGCTGGCCTGCAGAAGGGGCCTGCCGGCACCGAAGCACAGGGCAAAACCCATTGATCGGTCAGGGAATAAGCCATGCAAGCCCGATTATGAGTGCTATGATTACCCTTACCGAGCGCCTGTTCAGCCCACTTCGGGAAGGCAGGGTTCGTTCGCAACTTACGATGCCCATATGGATTTTCGGGGTATCCCACATTCCATTCAGACCTATCATGACAAAATCGTACCCCACAATCGAAGATACCGTCGGCAACACCCCTTTGGTACGCTTGCAGCGCATTCCAGCACACTTGGGTGAGGCGCGCGGTAATGTGATTCTGGCCAAGCTTGAAGGCAACAATCCAGCCGGTTCAGTCAAAGACAGGCCGGCATTATCCATGATCCGGCATGCGCAGGCACGCGGCGACATCAGGCCCGGCGATACGCTTATCGAAGCCACCAGCGGCAACACGGGTATTGCGTTGGCCATGGCCGCTGCCATCAGTGGCTATAAAAT
>NZ_JBQEAU010000029.1:0-38996 GCF_052108595.1 Advenella sp. | reverse complement strand
CTTCCCAGGCGTACCGCGTGAATCGGTTCTGTTCGACGATCTTGAAGATCGCGGCTGGCTGCTGACCGGCGACGATGGCAATGCGTTTGTTTTTGACGGCGTACCGGAAAACGGCAATGTGCCGTTTGGTCTGCTGGACCTGACCTACAAGGATGCCTATGCGTTCTGGGTCGAGCGGCATCATCAACTGGTCGACGAAGGTGTCAGCGCTTTCCACAGTTCGTTTCCGGTAGAGATCCCCGATGCGGTCAGTGCACGCAATGGCGAATCGGGCGCGCTGCTCAGAGAGCTGTATCCACTGTTGCTGCGCCGGGCACTGTTCGATGCTGTTTCCATGAACAAGACGCCTACAGAAGGCGTAGTGCCTTCTGTAGATCTGATTATGGCCGTGCAGCGCGTGGCCTGGCAAAAAACGCCGGCATCGGCCAATGATTGGGACGGGCTGACGCAGTGGTTGCGCCAGGGGCTGTCGATTCAGGCCAGCGGCGTGATCGCGGTCACGCACGATCTGGGTAATCCCGAGCAACTGGATGGCGACACCCCGCTGGACGCGACGCTGTATCTGCGCATGCTGGGCCTTTGCGTGTTTTCTGCCGGGTTCGCCTTTCAGGCCGCGCCGGCATTATTGCCCAGTGCCTATCCGGAAGACATCCAGACAAAGATCCGGACATTGCTTGAACTGCGCTATCGCCTGATCCCATATATTAATGGCGTCATTGAAGATGCCGTACGCACCGGCCTGCCGGTGCAGCGGATGATGGCGCTGGCGTATCCTGACGATGCCAAGGCACGTGCCTGGGACCAGCAATACATGCTGGGTCCGGCACTGCTTGTGGCACCGGTGCTGCAGCCAGGCTCGTCGGTGAATGTCTATCTGCCCGAAGGCGATGCCTGGTGGGACCTGAACCTGAACCAACGCTATGAGGGCGGCCAGGTGCTCACGGTTGAGTGCGGGCTAGACTCGGTGCCGGTCTTTGGTCGTGAAGGCCATATGCTCTGTCTGGGGCCCGTCCTGCGGCATATGGGTGAGTTCAACTCGGCGCGCATCCTGGATGAGGTCTGGATGTTCGGCATGCCCACGCACAACCCGGTTGTCATGCGCAACAAGATTCGTGTCATGCAGATGCAGGGCTCCAGTTATATCAAAGGCCTGGAAGGGTTGAAGATTCTTCAGTCTGATGGTCTTGAAGTAAAACGTCGTGGCGCAGAAGTGCGTATCTCGCGCGAACGTTAAAAGTCGTTGTGCCCGTTGCGACAAAGAAAAAATTTAATTTCTTTGTCGCAATTATGCAAATAGTATTGACAGCAAGTTCGAATTCCTTCATAATCTTTTTCTTTCCTGGGCTGGTAGCTCAGTCGGTAGAGCAGTGGACTTTTAATCCATTGGTCGCGAGTTCGAGTCTCGCCCAGCCCACCAGGAAAATCTTGTAGAAAGAATATCTTAGCCGCTAGCCTGAAAATGGAGTAGCGGCTTTTTTATTTTTTGAATCTACAACGTGTCATTGTTTCGGCCACTGATCGGTCGCAGCATCAACTTTCTGCCTTGCATAAACGACTAACCGCAAATGCCGATCTGCATCAATGGTTAGCGAGGTTTGCTCAAACGACTCGGCCTTGCCGTCGATCATCAGCTTGCGTGTTCCGTTGCAGCCGGTGTGTACCTCGTGCTTTGGCCACCACGCTTTGAACTCAGGCGACACCTGTTTCAGTTCATCTACAAGTTCATGAATGTCCGCTTCCTGAGTAGCGAGGGCAAAGTCACGACGAAAGCTCGATAGCATCTGTGGCGCCTGGTCTTCCCAAACATCCAGCCGCTCGCGTACGAAGGGATCTGTAAAGAGCAGCCAAAGCAGATTTCGGCGTCCGGGCAAATGTGATCCTAATTGCCAAAGCTGGTCTGCCGCAGCATTGAACGCCAGTACATCCCAGCGCAAATTTAGAACGTATGCCGCATGCGGCGCCAGGTCATGCATTAGACGCAGCACAGGCGGTGGCACCACACACCAGGTTTTGCCCGGTTCTGCAGGAGGTCTTTCATGTGCCAGCAGGAACAGATGCCGTCGCTCAGAGGCATCCAGTTTCAGCACTCGCGAAAGGTTGTCCAGAAAGCCGGCAGATACGCCAATATCACGGCCCTGTTCCAGCCAGGTATACCAAGTCAGGCCAACACCGGCAAGCGCGGCTACTTCCTCGCGACGAAGCCCCGGTGTGCGGCGCCGTCCACCGCTGGGCAGTCCCACATCGGTGGGCGACAGGCGTTCACGACGTGTTCGCAGGAAAACGGCTAGATCGCTACGCGTTCGTTCCATGGTTCGCATTGGTTATCTCATTGCTTTAAGTAATAGTATAAACAGTTAAATTGTAATTGTTTAACAGAAGATCGACAATGATTGCATCGTTACTCTGGATAAGCAAGATGAACTCGAATTCCCCTTTGTCGACAGTGTCGGCGAACGCTGTTGATACGCCACCATGGCTCGGTCTGTCCGTGCTGCTGTTAGCCGGTTTCGTTACGATTTTCGATCTGTTCGTGGTTAATGTGGCTATTGCCCGCATACAGGTTGATCTCGGAGCCAGCTTCGCGCAGATCGGTTATATCGTGGCTGGGTACGAATTGGCCTTTGGCGTATTGCTCATTACCGGAGGGCGGCTGGGCGACTTGTTCGGCCGCCGCCGTCTTTTCGTTATCGGCATGGCCGGGTTCACGCTGGCCTCGGCGTTGTGCGGGCTGGCATCTACTGCAGGTTTTCTGATCGGTGCGCGGGTATTGCAGGGTTTGACGGCTGCCTTGTTGTTTCCGCAGGTATATGCGTCGATCCGCGTCAATTTCGATGGTAACGAGAGTCGCCGTGCGTTCGGACTGTTGGGCATGACCTTGGGCCTTGCAGCTATCGCAGGCCAGGTGCTGGGCGGCTGGCTGGTGCACGCTGATTTGTTCGGTCTGGGTTGGCGCAGCATCTTTCTGATCAATGTGCCGATTGGCTTGTTTGCCATCATTGGGGCTCGCTACATACCAGAATCCCGTGCACCGCAGCGCGCGGTGCTGGACTGGACCGGCGTGGCGCTGGTCAGCGCCGGGCTCACGCTATTGCTGGTGCCGTTGATTGAAGGGCCGGGGCACGACTGGCCTGATTGGAGCCTGTGGGCGCTGGCAGCAGCGTGCGTGTTACTGGCTCTGTTTTATCGACAACAGGAGCGACGGCGCGCCGATGGTCACCTGCCGTTGGTGGATATGCGCTTACTGTCGCAGCGCCGTTTCGCTTTGGGTGCATTATTGGTGCTGCTGGTCTATTCAACCTCCAGTTCATTCTTCCTGTGTTTTGCGCTGCTCATGCAGTCTGGACTGGGACTGGATCCCTTTGTCGCAGGCAGTATCTTCGCGCCTTGTAGCGTGGGTTTTGTTGTCGCCTCGTTGGCCGCGCCGCGCCTGGTTGCGCGGTGGGGAACCAGCGCCATTGTTGCGGGTGCGATTGTCTATGCAATTTCTATCGGGTTGCTGATTGCCCAGGTGCAGGTGGCAGGGTCGACATTGGAACCTGTGCGATTGATTCCAGTGTTGATTGTGGTTGGTGCCGGCCAGGGAGTCATCATGACGCCGTTGTTGAATTTGGTATTGGGATTCGTAGAACAAGCGCAGGCAGGCATGGCCTCTGGCGTAATATCAACGGTCCAGCAGGTCGGTGCCGCGCTGGGTGTGGCAGTGGTGAGTATTTTGTTTGGCATGGCATTGGCAGTGCACGATAGTGAAGTGGCACAAGCAGACCGCTACGCCTCGGCCTTTGTGTCCGGAATGCGCTATAACCTCGGAGCAGCGTTGCTGGTCAGTGTGCTGCTATTTATGCTGGGTCGGGAAAAGCAAGCGATCCCGCAGTCGAGTGCTTTATCGGAGGGATCAACGCCATAGACATGCCGTGGGGCCCAGCTAAAGCAGTAAGGGCGGGGCAAGCCTGAAGGATGGCAGTCTGATTGCTTATGCACGATAAGCGCGCGCTTTATGAGCGTAAAATTGCAATGAGTGAAAGTTTTCCGACCAACAGCGAGGAGAATCTAGAATGGCCAGTCTTGAAACTGAACAAGTCGAACGCATTGTCCGCGATTGGGCACATTCGGTCAGCACCGGCGATCGCAAGGGAATTCTCAAGCATCATGCCGCAGACCTGTTAATGTTCGATTTTCCAGATGTATTCGAGGGTATCAATGCCTACGACGGCACTTGGGATTTTTTCTATGCCAATCCCAGGGGGCCAATCACCTATGAACCGTCCGATCTGCGTATAACGGCCGGCGAGAATGTTGCGTTTGTTACGTGCAAGATGCATTGCGATGGTACGTCAGCCGGTCCGCTTGAATTTCGCCTGACCGTCGGTTTAGAAAAACGCAATGACCAATGGCTTATTACGCATGAACATCATTCCGTGCCAACGATTGAAGAGCGATTCATCAACCCTTAAAATACCAGCGTAGCCGCTGGCCCGGAAATAGAGCAGCGGTTTTCTATTGCCGGGTCTTGTATGCCTGCAGCGTATTCGTTTTATTGTCTTGCTCTGTGAAAACCGCCCGTTTTCTGCGTTTCGGGCAAGATAAACCGATATGGACAAAAATTTAATAATTTGCCCATGTTTTAGCCATATGGTCAGAGTGTGTCCACAGGCCACTGATATGGACGGTTTTTTATGTTTTTGACCATATCAGCTAATCCGGGCCTCGTGTTTTTCCTTTTATACAGATGAAGACGGGAACAAAAGCGATAACAAAAATAGTATAGGGTGCGATTTGATCAATGCCATTGTTGATGACGCCGCGATCTCACCCTTTCGGGCATCACTCGCGGTTCTGGCTGATCGGTGCAAAATCTTCCGGCGCATGTCCGATAACAATGCGCTTGCCCGTGGTTCTTGCCAGATCGTGCAGTCTTTGCATGGATGCAAGTGGTTGCTTGCGGCTGGTAGTGAACCCGGGAACACGATTGTGTTTGAAATTTGCATACGAATGCCAGACATCGCCAGCCAGGATCACCGGCTGATGCCCGGCCGGCGTCACCAACAGGGATTGATGTCCCGGTGTATGTCCGGGCGTTTGCAGAATACGCAAGCGCGTCATGCGTCCAAAGACGTGCATTGCTGCAACGGTTGCCATTGCGCCGGGTAAAATGCTGGATATCATCAAGCCTTACGAAGGACAGCCGCATGGCAGACAGCAGTTTCAGTTTAAAAAGTATTGCCATTCCTGCGTACGGCCCTTCGCTGCTTTTCGGATTTGCCAACGGTGCGATTTTGCCGGTGATTGCCTTGAGCGCCCGCGATCTGGGCGCTACACCTGCCTTGGCGGGCTTGATCATTGCGCTGATCGGTCTGGGTTCACTGCTGGCCAATATCCCCGCTGCGCTGATCACCTCGCGTGTGGGCGAGCGAAGCGCGCTGCTGGGTGCGTCGGCGATTACCATCATTGCCCTGTTGCTCTGCATTTTTGCCAATCATGCGTTGCTGCTGGCGTTGGCGACGTTGTTGATCGGCGTGTCAACGTCTGTCTTCTTTCTTGCCCGGCAAACCTATATGATCGAGGCCGTGCCTTTTTACATGCGCGCCCGGGCGCTCTCGGTACTGGGCGGGGTGAACCGCATCGGCATGTTTGCCGGGCCATTCGCGGGGGCAGCAGTGATGCATTTTGTGGGGCTGTCCGGCGCCTACTGGGTGGGGCTGGCTGCCCTGGTCGCGTCAACGGTGCTGACCTACTATATGCCGGATCTGAAGGTCGAACCCAGGGTGCAAAGCCTGTCGGCGGCCAAACCTCGCATGGCGCGTATTGCCCGCGAGCATGCCGGCGTGTTCATGTCGCTGGGCCTGGCTGTCTTGCTGATCAGCGCCATGCGCGCGGCAAGGCAGATTGTGATCCCGTTGTGGGCCGATTATATCGGTCTGAGCCCGACAGCAACCTCGGTCATTTTTGGATTGTCCTCGGCGGTGGATATGCTGATGTTCTATCCTGCCGGCAAGATCATGGATGACTGGGGACGGCTGTGGGTGGCTTTGCCCTGCACCCTGATCATGGGTATTTCACTTGTGATCATGCCATTTACCACCACCGTGTTCTCCTTTATCGTGGTTGCCATGCTGCTGGGGTTGGGCAATGGTTTTGGCTCAGGGATCAATATGACGCTGGGGGCGGACGCCTCTCCCGATCACGGGCGCACCGAGTTTCTGGGGCTTTGGCGGCTGATCAGCGACGTGGGCAGCAGCGCCGGCCCTTTTCTGTTGTCGGGCATGACTGCGCTGGTATCACTGGGTGCCGGTATCGCGTTGACAGGCGGCTTTGGCTTTATCTCTGCAGCGATTTTCTGGCATTTCCTGCCGCATGCACGAGGTGCGAAAGTGCGCGACCAGTAAACGCGCACACGGCGCCGACACCCTCTGCCATGTAGCATGCGCCGATGCCTTTAGTCATGCCTCAAGAGCCTGATACGACATAAAAAACGCTGCGGCCCGGCGTCGATATCCATGACGATGGGGCGCAGCGAGGTTGCTTGCGGCGATTTTCTGTCAGAGCGTTAAGCAGGAAAATAGTTCGGTGCGCCCTGACAGTTGCGGCTGCGGATTTCAGTGATCGTATTGCTTGCCTTCTTCAGCCTTGAGCGCTGTCGGTTCGACGGTGCTGAGCCATTCCATGGATTTTTTGCCGGCCGGCGCGATCAGTTTGTCGCCAGAATAGATAATCATCTTGTCCAGCACTGCGAAAGGGTACTCAGGCACTTTCTTGGTAATACCGAGCAATTGCGCCTCGTAAGCCTGGCCGTCGGCACGATCGATTTTCAGGCTGCGACCAAAGCCAGTAAATTGCACATCGTGCATAGCCGCGGCCACTTGTTCGGTGCTCGGCCATTTGCCGCCGTTATCCTTAATTGCTTTTTCGTAACCGGCTTTCAGGCCGTGGATCGCCTGCACCATGTGGTAGACCGAGTAAATCGGATAGGCATTGGTTTTTTCACGAAATTTCTTGATAAAGGCCTGGTGCTTCGGATCATCTTTGGTTTCCGGATGCAAGAAGTAGTGGTCGCCACGGGCGCCGACAATCACGCCTGCCGGTAGTGCACTGCCCAGGCGTTCCAGCGAGCTTTCTGCAAGCGGCAGCACGAACGTGGAGTTTTTGAACAGATTACGCTGCGAAGCCTGGCGCACGAAGTTATCCAGATCTCCGCCCCAGGATGTGGACAGAATGACATCCGGCCGTAATGCCTGCAGGCGGCTGATTTCCGTAGAGAAATCGGCAGCGCCAAATTTCGGGAACATTTCCGCGACTACACGCACGTCAGGCTTGAAGCGTTTTAGCGTAGCCAGGAAAATCTCTCTGGAATCACGGCCCCAGGCGTAATCCTGATTGACGATCGCCAGTGTCTTGAAGTCCGGCTTTGTCTTGAGCAGATACAGGACAGAGGCGATCATTTCAGCAGTGGCATTGGCCTGGGTCCGTACAACGTATTTGTATTCTTTCTCTTCCAGTACCTTTTCGGTGCCGCAGTCCCACAAGATATTGAGTGTCTTCAGGTCTTCTGCCACCGGTGCAATGATGTTGCAGTTGCCGCTGGAAATGGCAGAAAGAAAGACGCGGGTTCCGTTCTCTGCCAGGCGACGATACTCGGAAAGCAGCTTTTCGCCACCGCCGCCTTCGTCAATATAGGTGGGCACGATCTTGACGCCGTCAATGCCGCCGGCCGCATTGATGTCGCTGATCAGCAGATCAGCCGCATGGCGTGCCGGTACGCCGAAAACCGAAGCAGAGCCGGAAAGAAAAGTGGATATGCCCAGCTTGATCTCGGCTGGTTTTTCCTGGGCAAAAGCACTGGTACTCATGGCAATGCCGGCGATTGCCGCCGTAGCCATAAGTCGCATGGTTTTTTTTAGCATGGTTATGTCTCCTGATTGTTATTGCACTCTAAAAAAGGATGGTGTCTCTCAGTCCGTTACCTGACGCAAGGTGATCAAAACCTTCATTGATCTGGTCCAGTGTGAAGGTCTGCCCCATCAGCTTGTCCACAGGAAGCTTTCCTGCGACATACAGGTCTATATATTTTTCAATGTCCCGCGACGGTACGCCGGATCCCAGATAACTGCCTTGCACCGTCCTTTCCTCGCCCACCATTTGCGCCAGCGGCAGCGCAAAGCTGGCCCGGGGATTGGGCAGGCCGGATGTAATGGTCGCCCCGCCTCTTTTGGTCAGCGTATAGGCCGTCTCGAATGCCTGCACGGCGCCAGCCATGTCAAAGCCGTAGTCTACGCAACCGCCGGCCTGCGCGATCAGCTCGCTATTGTCCTTGATCACTCTGGGATTGATGCAGTGTGTTGCCCCCAGCGTTTTTGCCAGCGCCAGCTTATCGTCGCTCAGATCGACAGCCACGATCCGTCTGGCGCCAGAGGCCACCGCCGCGATCAGTGCGCTCAGGCCGACGCCGCCCAGGCCGACGATGGCAGCGGTATCACCGGCCTGCAATCTGGCCCGGTTGATGACGGCGCCGGCGCCGGTGAGAACGGCGCATCCGAAAAGGGACGCTTCCCTGTGGGAAAGATCGCGATTGACTTTGACGCAGGAACGTCGGGAAACCACGGCGTATTCTGCAAAGCACGAAATACCTGTATGGTGGTTTAGCGGCTGGCCACCTTGGGACAGGCGCTTATCGCCGGATAGCAGGGTGCCGGCCGTATTGGCGATGGCGCCGGGTATGCATAATGCGGGTCGCCCCTCGGCGCAGGGTGCGCAGCAACCACAGCTGGGCACGAACACCATCACCACATGGTCGCCAGGTTTCAGGTCGGAGACTGCACGCCCGCATTCGATGACGGTGGCCGAGGCCTCATGGCCCAGCACGATGGGCATACCTCTTGGGCGATCGCCATTGATGACCGACAGGTCCGAATGACAAAGGCCGCTGGCCTGCATTTTGACAAGCAGTTCGCCGTCGCCGGGCGCGCTCAGTTCCACCTCTTCAATACTCAATGGCCGGCTTTGCGCATAAGGCAACTGCGTGCTCATTGCCCTTAATATGGCTGCTTTGATTTTCATCGCATGTTTTCTTTATACAGTTCGGCCGCCATCGACCGGCAACTCGACGCCGGTCATAAACGTAGCGGCATCGCTGGCCAGAAAGACGGCGGCTGCGGCCACATCTTTGGGCGTGGAAAACCGGCCCAGCGGAATGGATGAAATGAATTTGGCGCGGTTCTCTGGCGTGTCGGGCAGGCCCATGAACAGTTCGAACATGCCGGTGATACCCATGACCGGGCAAATGGCATTGACCCGGATATTGTCAGGGCCCAATTCGACCGCCATGGATTTGGACAGCACATTGACAGCGCCCTTGGACGCGTTGTACCAGCTCAGGCCGGGACGCGGCCTTATCCCTGCTGTTGAGCCGATATTGAGGATGACGCCGGCACCCGTCTGGCGCATAACGGGAACGACTGCCTGGGCCATATGGTAAATCGACTTGACGTTGACATCGAACATTCGGTCAAACATCGCTTCGTCCACATCAAGCATGGGCTGGTTCTTGTGGGTGATGGCGGCGTTATTGACCACGATATCGGGAGCACCGAAAGTATCCACGCAATGCGCGACCAGTGCCCGGACTTGCTCGCCATTGGAGACATCGACGGTAAACGCACTGGCATTGTTTCCGAGCGCGCCGGCAACGCGCAAGGCGGCCGCTTCGTTGATATCGGCCACAATGACTTTTGCGCCTTCATCGATATAAGCAGTGGCAATGCCTTGCCCAAACCCGCTGCCGGCACCGGTGACAATAGCGATTTTATTATCCAGAACAGCCATGTTGTATAGTTCCCTTATAGAGTGATGTGGATTAACCGTGATAGTGAATGATGGTTTTTGTCGTACTCATTTCCTCGAGCGCAACCAGACCTTTCTCACGCCCGTGTCCGCTGCGCTTGACGCCGCCAAAGGGCAGTTCGACACCGCCGCCGGCGCCAAAGCCGTTGATATACACTTGTCCGCATTTCACTTCTTTGGCTACCCGCTGCTGGATGCCCCCGTTCTCGCTCCAGACGGCGGCCATCAGGCCGTAATCGGTAATGTTTGCCAGATGTACGGCTTGCTCTTCGGTATCAAAAGCCAGTGCGACTAGAACCGGTCCAAAAATTTCCTGCATCAACAGATCGCTGTCATGATTGTCGGCAACAAACAGGGTTGGCGTCACGTAATAGCCGCCGTCCGGAACACCGGCTTCAATCTGTCCCTGCGCAAGTATTTTCAGGCCGTCTTTTTTACCTTGTTCCAGATACCGGTTGACGCGGTCAAACTGCGACTTGTTGATGACCGGGCCGCAGTGCAAATCCATGTCTGGCGTGCCCACTTTGGTTTTGGAAAATTCTTCGGCAACAAGGCCGATGAATTCGTTGAAAATATCGCGCTGAATCAACAGACGGCTGCCTGCCGTGCAGGTCTGGCCGGTGTTGGCGATAATGCCTTTGACAATGGCCGGGACGGCCAGCTTCATATTGACATCGTTAAACACCACATGAGCGGATTTCCCGCCCAGTTCCAGCACGCACTTGACGGCATGTTCTGCGGCGGCTTTCTGCACCAGCACGCCCACTTCATTGGAGCCGGTGAAGGTAACGAAGTTGATGTCTTCGTGCGCCGACAGGCTGGCGCCGGCTTCCTCGCCCAGACCGGTGACCACATTGAATACCCCCGCAGGCAGGCCCGCCTCCAGCGCCAGTTCGGCAACCCGGATCACCGACAGGCAGGCGTCTTCTGCCGGTTTGACAACGCATGCATTGCCCATGGCCAGGGAGGGCGCAACACTTCTGCCGACCATTTGCGCCGGATAATTCCAGGGAATGATATGTGCAGTCACACCCAGGGGTTCCCTGATGGCTTGCACTGAATAGCCGTTCAAAAAGGGAATAACCTCGCCGTGCACCTTGTCGGCCGCGGTGCCATAGAACTCGAAATAGCGCGCCATCACCTGAATATCGTTTCGTGCCGAGGAAATCGCCTTGCCGGTATCCTTGGCTTCCAGCTGGGATAGTTGCTCTGCGTTCTCCAGAATCAATCCGCTTAATTTGACCAGGAGTCGACCGCGTTCGAGTGCCGTGAATTTTTTCCAGGGGCCTTCAGCCGCAATTCTGGCTGCCTTGACCGCAAGGTCGACATCGGCCTCATCGCCTCGTGGAATTTGGGTAAAAACGGTGCCATCCACCGGCGAAATCACATCCAGCATTTGCCCGGATATTGCATTTGTCTTGCGTCCATTAATGATCATTTGCGGCATTTTCAGTTGTCCTTTGATTTCCATATAAGCTCATTTCTCCGCGTTCAATATTCCATATCTGGTTTGGAATATCTCCCAGCAGCTTGATATTTGATTCTGTCATTACGATGCTCAGTTCGGGCTCAAGCTGCTTTAACCGGTTCAGGGCTTCGGTATATTCGGCGCCCAATCGCGGCGCCAGGCCCTGAAAGGGTTCGTCCAGTAGCAGCAGCCTTGTGCCGATCATCACCGCGCGGCCCAGCGCCACCATCTTGCCCTGACCGCCCGATAAGGCCGATCCCGAGCGATCCAGCATGGGCACCAGTTGTGGTATGGCTTGCAGCACACACTCCAGGCGTGCTTTGATCGCGCTGGCACTCATGTTCTGTACTTCACAGGGCAGGCGCAAATTCTGCTCTACCGACAATGTCGGGAAAATAACCCGGTTTTCCGGCGCATAGCCAATGTGCAGCGCTGCTCTGGCGTGACCCGCAAGCGCGGTCAGGTTGGTGTCATCAAACCGGATGTCGCCGCTACGCACTTTGACCAGACCCATCAAGGCGCGCAGCAGGGTGGTTTTACCTGCGCCATTGCGTCCCACAATGCCGATGGTCAGCCCGCTATCGAACGTTGCTGTGATATTTCTGAGGATCTGATTGCCGGCCAGATCCACACTTACGTTATTCAGGCTAAGCATCAATGGTCTCCGAGCACGGCGCTGCGGACCAGCGGATTGTTCAGCACCTGGGACGGGCTGCCGTCGGCGGCGATTTTGCCGGAAATCCAGGCCGCAACGCGGGTGGCATAGCGGGCGACGATGTCCTCATCATGTTCGACAAACCAGCTGGTCACCTTGCGCTGCTCAAGCGCGTCCATGACCAGTTGCATCAGGCTGTGTTTATCTTCTGATGCCACACCACTTGTCGGTTCATCCATGATCAGCAGGCGCGGACGCAGCGACAGGGCCATGGCCACATCCAGAAGTTTTTTCTTGCCCTCCGGCAGGTCCACCGAAAGCGCACTGGCGTCCTGCGACAGACCCACCAGTTCCAGTGTTTCATCCACTTCACGGGCGTCGGCCAGACGACTCAATGGCTGAAAATAGCTCAGGCGGGTATTTCTGCTCGCCGCCGCAATTTGAATGCATTCGCGCACGGTATGTTCGGTAAACAGCTGAGGAAGCTGAAAGGATCTTCCCATGCCGAGCCGGACAATCTTTCGGGGCAACAGGGATGTGATTTCCTTGCCGGCGAAGTAGACGTTGCCAGAATCGGGCTTCAGATATCCAGTGCAGATGTTGATAAAAGTGGTCTTGCCGGCGCCGTTCTGGCCGATGACTGCCAGCTTTTCGCCTTCATGCAGTTCAAAATTGATCTGGTCGGCCGCGACCACACCGCCAAATGCGAGACTGAGATTTTGCGTCTTTACTAATGGTTCCATCGCTTGTCTTCTCCTAGGCTCGCTTCAGTTTGCGTTTTCGCATGATTTGACCTACCACCCCGTTAGGCACGACGAAAATAACCAGGATCAGCGTCAGCCCCAGAATGGCCTGCCAGAAACCGGGGAAATAGGCCGAAGAAAGCAGCTTGACGGTTTCAAAGATGGCGGCGCCGATAAATGCACCGCCAACATGGGCGGCGCCACCCAGAATCGTGATATACACGTACTCTGCTGAACGCAGCCAGGTGCCGATTTCCGGCGTGACCAGTCCCTGTATCAGGGCCAGGATGGCGCCGGAAAACCCCACCACGGCGCCGGATAATATATAGCCCTTCCATAGCACGTGGCGGGGTGAAATGCCCAGATACTCAAGCCGGGTTTCGTTGGTCTTGATTGCTGCCAGCGCCTGGCCATTGCCCGAGCGGAAATAGCGCTGCACTGCCCAGGCTATGAGAAGCGAACCGGCCAGGGCAATGCACATCAGCGTAAATTCGAAGGCGCTTCGGTCAAGCACAATGCCCGCCACGGTCGGCCTGCTGACGCGAATGCCGTCAGTGCCACCGGTAATATCGTAGAATTTGGTGGTGAGGGCAAACAGCACCATGCTTAAGGCAAGATTGAGCATGCCGAAGAAAATACCCCGGTACCGGGCAACAAACATGCCGATTAAGGCGCTGAACAAAGTGGCGATCACTACGCTGCACAAGATGAGCACGACGACATCGGTCTCGGGACGCAATCGGGAGATAAAAGCAATGCTGTACGCGGCGATCGATGCATACATGGCATGGCCGAATGACACCTGGCCGGCGCGCAGCATCACCGAAATGCCCAGTGCCGCAATGGCATAGGTCAGGCCGATGATCAGGGGAGTGATGGTCCAGGGCACCAGGTAGCCGCAGAGCAGCACGAGCAGTGCCGACATCAAACTGAGTGTATAAATTTTCATATTGTTCTGGCCTGTGCAACTTTGAATAATCCGTTAGGCCTGAATACCAGTACCAGCACCATGATGATGTAAGGCACAGCGACTTCTACTTCCGGCGCCAGATAGATAGAGAACGACCGTATTACGCCTATAAGTATTGCGGCAATAAGTGCGCCGGTAATCTGCCCCAGCCCGGCGGTGGCGACCACCGCAAAAGACAAGACCACCATATCGGCACCAACGCCCGGGACCAGGGAAGTGGTGGGCGATGCAAGCGCGCCGCCCAGCACGCCCAGAATAGTGCCTATGACAAATGTGAAATAGCTGATGCGCCTGGCATTGATTCCCATTGCGGTAGCCACTTCGTTGTTATGGGTAATGGCAACAATCTGTTTGCCAAGCCTTGTATACCTGAGAAAATAGACCAGGACCACGTACGCAATCAGGGCCGTGCCGGGGATGATCAACAACTGGTAGGTGGTATAGGTGATGTTGCCTATCTCTATATTTCCCAGGCGCCCGACCACTTCGCTGGCGGTATAGGGCTGCGCGCCCCAGATGAATTTTTGCAGATCCTCAAAGATAAGAAAGGCGCCGAACGTCAACAGCAGTTTCAGAATAGGATCGTAGCCATGGGTCCTGCGTATCAGCACAAATTCCACAATCGAGCCCAGTATGATGCCAACAATAATGGCCACCAGAAACAGTGAGAGCAATGGCAGGATCGCCGACTCTGTGGTTGGTGCATAAACGGCGATGAGTGTTGCAGCAGCATACCCGCCATAGGCATAGAATGCGCCGTGGGCTACGTTAAGAATGCCCATCACGCCAAAGATCAGCGTGAGTCCAAGCGATACCAGAAAGAGCAGGCCGGCGTATGACAGACCGTCCAGTAAAGCGATCAGGATTAAATCCGAATTCATGTTGTCCCCATCTCGTTTTTTTAGCTATTAGACAGGATATATACAGTAATCCACACAGGTAAAACCCTTAGCGCATGCTTTGTCTTTTTGAAACCCTGGCTTTTCTATTCTGATAGTCGCGCGAGAACAGTTCTGGGCGGCGGCAAGGAACGGGCGCCTTCGGTCCGCCTTTTGGCTTGCGGACCGGAACATGGATTGCCAGCGATTGCCGCTATCATTGATGCCGGCGTTCATGACAGATTTGCATCCAGTTATAAGCAATTGAAACATTGATTTGATCGCTTCGTTTTGGATGTTAGCCTTTTACTTTGTTGATTTTCATTGAGGGAGTACGCCATGAGATTGGAGAAATTGTTACTGGCAACTATGTTAAGTGCAGGCATGATATCCACGGCAAGTGCCGCCGAACTGAAAGTGACCATGAACGAGGCGACCACGTCGGCAACGGGCAACCAGATGGGTCAGGTGATCATCAGCGAAACGCCTTTTGGTCTGCTCTTTACGCCCGATCTCAAGGGGCTTGATCCCGGCGTGCACGGTTTTCACGTTCACGAGAATGCCAGTTGTGATGCTGCTGAAAAGGACGGCAAAACGGTGCCTGCCCTGGCTGCCGGCGGCCATCTGGATCCGAAGAAAACGGGCAAGCATGAAGGGCCGTATAGTGACCAGGGCCATGTGGGTGACCTGCCGGGGCTGGTTGTCGCGGCCGATGGCACATCGACATATCCGGTGCTGGCTCCGCGACTCAAAGCCTTGTCCGACGTGCAGCAGCACGCGCTCATGATTCATGAGGGCGGCGATAACTATTCTGACCATCCCAAGGCGCTCGGCGGTGGGGGCGGGCGCATGGTGTGCGGTGTGATTAAATAAAGTTTGCCCCACGGCATGGGCGGCCGGCGTTGCTGAGGGGTTTCTGGGCTGCGGCTTGCTGCGTGCGGGTGAGCGCGTGGTATTGATCAATTGCCGCGCTGCGGACGATCGGCCGGCCACGACTGCTGGCGGTTAGAACAGGTGTCGCAGGTCAGGCCTGTATGGAGCCGCAGGCGCCTTACCACGCAGTCATGCACCTGACAGGGTAATCACCTTTGCTGGATCGTGCAGCGACGCAGCTGGTGCAGCCGCCTTATTGACAGACGCTAATGGGTATTACGCGGTATGATCAGCACAGTTTCGAATCCATCAGGGGACGGTTGTGCTGCGAGTTTTCTTTCTTTTCACGCTGACTGCCATTGCGGAAATCGCCGGCTGCTATCTGTTCTATTTCTGGCTGCGCCGCGATGGCCATTGGTGGGTGTTGATTGCATCCCTGGCCTCGCTTATCCTGTTTGCCTGGCTGCTGACCTTGCATCCGGTGGCCACGGGCCGTGTTTATGCGGCGTATGGTGCCGTCTATGTGGTGGTCTCGGTGCTATGGCTCAATCTGGTAGACCGCAGTTCATTGTCGGGGCTGGAGTGGGCAGGGCTGCTGCTGGCGCTTGTCGGTATGGGCCTGATGGTGTCGGGTTGGAGCATTGCACATAAATAGGCTGCCATGTGGATTCCTAAACTTGTTTTCATTGTTTTGCTGTCGGCGCTTTCTGCCTGCTCGTCGCTGACGCCGTGGCGTAATCCGCCGCTGCCGCCGGGCACCCCTGACACCGGCGTTGACACGGCGCGGCTTACCGAGAGGACCGATCCGTCCTTTGTCATCATTCTGAGCATTTCCGGGGGCGGGGCGCGCGCGGCCGCATTTGGCTACGGGGTGCTCAAGGAATTGGCCGACACACAGATCCGGTGGAACGGCCATACCCAAACGCTGCTCAGCCAGGTCGATGTGGTGCGTGGCGTATCGGGAGGCAGTATCGTTGCTGCCTATTATGCGCTCAATGGCAGCAAGACCTTCCCGGCGTTTAAAAACGAATATCTGTACAAGGATTTCCAACAGAGTCTGGTGTCCGCCATATTCAGTCCGCAAAATTTTGCCGCTGCGGTCTCGCCTACGGTCGGCCGTGGCCATGTGCTGGCGCAGAAACTGGATATGCTCTATGAAGGCAAAACCTACGAAGACCTGTATCGCAATCCGCATGCAGACCTGATCGTGCTGGCGACCGATTTATCCCAGGGCACGAGTTTTGAATTTTCGCCAGACCAACTGGCTACGATGTGCGCCGATATCCGCAAGATTCCTCTCTCGTTTGCGGTGGCGTCCTCGGCCGCCGTGCCAATGGTGCTGTCGCCGCTGACGCTGAAAAATTATGCCGGACAATGTGCGTATTCTGCCCGAAAACGCGAGCAGGTATCCAGACTGCAAGGCGATTACCGGATGCGCGCCTACCGATCGGATGTCCTGGGTTATCTGGACAGCAAAAATCGGCCCTATATCCATTTGGTGGACGGGGGGCTATCGGATAACCTGGGCGTGCGCGGGCTGATGGATCGCGTCACGCTCGGTATCGGCCAGTTGCGCCGTGGCCAGATCAGCAAGGGCACCGTCAGGAAAGTGGCCTTTGTGGTGATCAACGCCGAGCGCGACCCCAGCGTCAATATCGACAAAAGCGAAAATGTCCCCACGCTGTCGGATGTCTTTGACACGATCATGTTCAGTACGTCTGGCCGGGTCACTACGCAGACCATGCAGATGGTGCAGGACACCGGCAGGCACTGGGCTACGTTGAGAAAATCGCTCAATCCCCAATTGCAGGCGTTGCTGGCACCCGATGCGCAATTGCACGTTGTGCCCGTCAGCCTGCGTGAAGCGCCAGCAGGACTGTCCGTGCCACGCCGGCATTTGCTGCGCATTCCCACGCTGTTCACCGTCAACCGCAAGGATGTGGACGCGCTCATTGAGGCCGGCCGCCAGACGCTGCGGCAGAATCCTGAGTATCAGGCGCTACTGCAGGAGCTGGACGCCCGGATACCACAACAGGCTGTGGCAACGGGCTCGCCAATCACGTCCGCCGGTTCGCTACGGTCCGCGCCATCGGCCCTCTTGCCTCCGGGCGGACCCGGTTCGGCGCCGCGTCCTGCCACAAGCCGCGAGATTGACGCCCTGTATTCAGGAGGCTAGCGCCGGCGCAGCGGTTTGCCTTGTTGCCGGTCGGACCGCCCACCAGATCCCGAAAGCCGCCGGTTCGACAAAAGGGGATGCGTTTTGTTGTGCCGATCTGGTATAACAATGGCTGTCCAAGTCTATTCATTACCGGAGTTTGCCATGTCTGCCTCACCCCTTGCTGCGCTGATCACCTGCGATATTATGGATCAGCACCCGTCGCTGCCGTCCTGCGATACCCAGTTCAGACTCTTCGGCCGTAAACGCGCCATCGCGGGGCAGGTTCGTACGGTCAAAGTGTTCGAAGACAATACCTTCATTCGTCAGGTCCTGTCCGAACCAGGTCAGGGAGCCGTTTTGGTGGTGGATGCGGCCGCATCCCTGCATTGTGCCGTGGTAGGCGATATGATCGCCAAGCTGGGGCAGGACAATGGCTGGTCAGGGATCATCGTGTATGGCGCTATCCGGGACAGTGAACAGATTGACGCCATGGATTTTTGCGTGAAGGCGCTGGGCACCAATCCGCGCAAAAGCGGTAAAAATAGCATGGGCCTGATCGATGTGCCGGTCACTTTCGGCAATGTCCGTTTTGTCCCTGGGCAGTATCTGTATAGCGATGCCGATGGCATCGTCGTCTCTGAACAGGCGCTGTCGCTGTAAAAACCAGTGGCGCCGGTTGGTTGCCTGTCAGCGCCCCGGCGCGGCAGTGAACGGGCGCATTCCTGGCGCGCTGCGGGCCCCGCCATTGCCGGGCCCGCTGTTGGTCAGCTATTCGGTCGCGGAGCGGTCCTGGGCCTGCCCAAGACGTCCGAACTGCCCGGCGTTGAAATCGGCTAGCGCCTGACGGATTTGTTCTTCGGTATTCATTACAAACGGACCATACCCGGCTATCGGTTCGGCGATAGGTTCGCCACTCATCAGCAGCAGGGCGGCCGCCTCTTTTGCCTGGATGGTGATGGTCGTGCCATCCTGGGCAAATGTGACCAGCTGGCTGGCCCCTGCGTCGACACTGCCGTTTACACTTACGGTGCCATGGCGCACCAGCAGCATGACCGTGTGGTGCGCCGGCAGCTCGAATGTGGTGCTGCTGCGCGCCTGCAGGCTGATATCCCATAAACTGACCGGTGTGAACGTGGTTGCCGGCCCCTGATAATCTTTGTACCTACCGGCAATGACCCGCAGTGTGCCCGTCTCATCGGGTAGGGTGACGGTCGGGATATCGTCGGCCGTGATGCTCTGGTAGCGTGCCGGCGTCATTTTGTCGCGCGCCGGCAGATTCAGCCACAGCTGCACCATTTCGAAATCTCCCCCTTTTTTTGAATACGCTTCGGAAAAGAATTCGTCGTGCATGATGCCTGCGCCGGCTGTCATCCACTGGACGTCGCCCGCCGCTATGATGCCGCCGCCACCCGAAGAATCCCGGTGCGCCACTTCGCCCTTGTAGGCGATGGTGATGGTTTCAAAGCCGCGATGCGGATGCTCGCCCACACCCCGCCGCTCCTGGCCGGGAGAAAAATGCCGCGGTTGCGCATAATCGAGCAGCAGAAACGGATCGGGATTCACGTTCCGTTGTCCATAGGAGAACATGGACCGTACGTGAAAGGCATTGCCGACCCAATGAGGGGCAGGGGCGTGGTGAATAAGCGGGGGTTTGTCCATGATCGGCTCCGGGTTACCAATATATTCGTATATTGGGCATTTTTGCGCAATGACAATATAAAAGCGCGGCTGTTGTTTTCTGTCGATCAGAGATGGCGACGACTGTGTAAGCGGGGTGCTGGAGGCAGCTTGATTGAGCGGAATCGTATTTATTTAATAATAATGGTATTGATAACTATTATCATTCATAGTATTATTCGGTTTCAGTTATTTCAACATGTATCCCCGGCTTCTGGCTTTGCGCATTCGGCATGCCGGGATCTTCTTTACCTATCTTGCAACTATGAAAACAGCCTCCTTTCCGTCCTTTCGCCTGACCCTACTTGCATCGTTGCTTTGCACTGGCGTTGCCCATGGACAGGCCATGACTGGGAGCGGTAACGCCGCTGCGTTTTCGAATCCGGCCATCCCGAAGCTGGGCGTGGTCCACGCGCAGGCAGAGGCTGCGGCCGCCAGTTGGGAGACCTCCACCAGCGCGGCCGAGATTGCCGACAGACAGGTTCAGAACTGGTCTGACCTGGGGCGGCTGATTCCCGGGCTGAATTTCAATCGCAGCAATAAAAGCGTCAATATGCGAGGCCTGGACGGCAATCGGGTCCGCATCCTGGAAGACGGCATTCCGGTGCCGTGGTTGTTTGATGGCAGCCGCGATGTCAAGGGAGGCCTGGAGACCATCAACTTCAATACACTTTCCTCCGTTGATGTGGTGCGCGGCGCCGGTGCTGGCAATACTTCTGCCCTGACGGGCACGGTGATGCTGCGCGGCCTGCGACCGGACGATCTGCTGGCCGACGGCAAGGATATCGGTTTGCTGGTCAAGGGCACGCATGATGGCCTGGATAACAGCATTGGCGGCGATATCGCGTTCGCAGCCCGGCTGGGCGCGTCAACCAAAATGCTGATCCAGTACGGCATCCGTACCGGTAGCGAAGCCGAGAATGGTGGCGATATTGGCGGCTACGGCCCAGCGCGTACCAAGATGAATCCGGCCGATTACACCAGCAAGAACGTGGGGCTGCGGCTTGAGCACGAATTGGCGCCTGGCCACACGCTTGGCCTGGGAGCGAGCACGTTCAGGCTGGATCGCGATATCGACCAGATGCATGACCAGAATACCACCGCCTATGCAATCGGTAATAATGAGCTGACCGAGAGGATGAAACGCGACCGTATCTGGGCAGACTATAACTACAAGGCAACGCAGGCTTACTCAGCCCTGGATCAGGCTGGAATCCAGTTGTACTGGAGCAAGACCACCCTGGAGCAGAATCAACAAGCCATTCGCAATAAAGTGTTTGACCCGCGTGCCGTAGCAATTCCTGGGAATCCGTTCCGTTACGGATATCCTTACGGACCGTACGAGCGCAATAACAGCATCGAGCAAAAGGGCTGGGGCCTCAATCTGAGTGCGGGCGGCTATTGGGGCGATGCCGCGTTGCGCGGTCACTGGACCGTGGCCGGTACATTTGCTGACGACACCTATGAACAATACTCGGCCGGTGTAGATAATTGTCCTGTCGTTCCAGCTGGCCTGCCTGCGCCCATGGGGCCGCGCACCTGCGACTTCCTGCATTCCAACCAGGGTGATACGCCCAAAGTCAAAAGCCGCGACTGGTCGCTGTTTGCCAGCCATGCATTCATATGGAACGACGGCCAGTTCGAACTGACTCCGGCCCTGCGTTACGATGGCTGGTCGCGCAAACCGCAGACCGGCGGCGGTTTTGCATCCAACCAGAACGGCTATGAAAGTGAACTGCGAAATCGTAGCGGCAATCAGATTTCTCCTTCGCTCGAGTTCGCCTGGAACGCGTCGGACATCTATCGTGTGACAGCCCGCTATGGTTATGGCTACCGGGCGCCCACGGCACCGGAGCTCTTTTTACAGTATGGGTCTGCCGCCAACTACATGCGCAAGGGCGATCCCAATCTGAAGGCCGAGCGCAGCCGTGGCTGGGAACTGGGTTTTCAGGCCAGGGGGCAGATCGTCGGCGGTTCCTTGAATATATTTGAGACACGATACAAGGATTTCATCGATAAAGACGTTCCCGTCGGTCCCGATTCGCCGTTCTATGCATTGCGCCAACAGGGGCTGTATCCGCTGGGCGTGACCACTTATGCCAATCGCGATCGCGTCCGGATTTACGGCGCAGAAGCCATGGGCTACTGGAACGTCAACGACAACCTGTATACCAGGGCGACGGTTGCATGGACGGTTGGCAAAGACCTGGAAACCGGCCAGCATCTGAATTCGGTCGCGCCTCTCAAAGGCACACTGGCACTGGGCTACAGAACGCCGCAGTGGGGGGCGGAGACGGTATGGACACTGGCAAACAAACGCGATAAAGTGCAATATCCGCAGCCCACGGCAGAAGCCCGAAATGCGGATTTTCAGGCCCCCGGTTATGGTACGCTTGACGTACACGGCTGGTGGGCGCCTGCCAGCTTGAAGGGTGTCAAGTTCCAGCTCAGCGTGATCAATTTGTTTGACAAGAAATACTGGAATGCACTGAGCGTGCCCACCGCAGGCACCGCAGCCATCCCTCGTCCGGTAGATTATTATTCCGAAGCAGGCCGCTATGTGCGGGTGTCAGTCAGCTATCAATATTGACCGACGAAGATTTTCAGACTGGCCGGGCCATCGCAAGATTGTCCGGTCAAAACCGTTTAGCTACTACAAGAGAGATACCCATGACACAACAGAGCACTGATTTGAAAGCCCGTTATGACGCATTAGTGCAGGATGAGCCCAAAATGCGCGTACGCAATGCGGCAGAAAAACTGAACGTCAGTGAAATGGAACTGGTTGCCGCCCAATGTGGCGATATTGACGCCACTCTGCTGGAAGGGTCGGCGCAGACCATTTTCAAGGAACTGCAAACGCTGGGCGAAGTCATGCTGCTCACTCGCAATGAATGGTGTGTTCACGAACGCCACGGGCGCTATGAATCGGTCAAGGTGGGCAATGGCCCGGTCGGTCTGGTATTGGGCGCCGATCTTGACTTGCGGGTATTTTTCTCCAGCTGGAAATATGCCTGGGCCGTGACCCAAAATGGCCGCAAGAGTATCCAGTTTTTTGACGGCGCAGGCATGGCCTTGCATAAGGTGTATTGCACCGAAAATTCGGACATGACGGCATATGACGGGCTGGTGGAGAAATTCCGTGCCGCCAATCAGGAGCCCACACCGGTTGACCGGACCCCTGCGGCGCCAAAAGCCTATGCCAGCGAAGTGCCCGCGCATTTGCGCGAAGATTGGCTGGGCATGACCGATACCCACGATTTTGCGGGCCTGTTGAAAAAATGGAATCTGCCTCGCGTGCAGGTGCTGGAGAGCGCAGGCGAAGATCTGGCGCAGCGCGTAGACAATGACGCTGTCGAAGTCATGCTGCAAAAAGCGGCCGAATCGGATCTGCCCATTATGTGCTTTGTCGGCAATAAAGGTATGATCCAGATTCACTCGGGTCCGATCAAAAAACTCATGCGTACCGGCCCCTGGTTCAATATTTTGGATCCGAAATTCAATCTGCATCTGAACACCACGGCCATCCACAGCACCTGGATCGTGAACAAACCCACCGAAGACGGCTGGGTAACTTCGCTGGAAGGGTATTCCGAAGACGGTGAACAAATTGTGCAGTTCTTTGGCGCGCGCAAGCCTGGCGTGCCCGAGATCAGGCAATGGCGCGAGCTGCTTGAATCGCTTTGCAAGCAACCGCTGGCCGCTTGATGGCATGGCCGAACCAACAAAACGGAATCACCCAATGAAACAAAATGCCGTCACCCGTTGTCTTGCCGTGCTGGCCGCCGCCAGCTTTTTCTGTGGTGGCGCCAGCGCGCAGCAGGCACAGCGAATCGTGTCTCTGGGCGGCACGGTGACGGAAATCATTTACGATCTGAAAATGCAGCATACGCTGGTCGCCGATGATCAGTCCAGCCTGTATCCCGAGGCAGCCACCAAACTGCCGCGCGTGGGCTATTATCGCGCTGTGCCGGCCGAAGGTGTACTGTCGCTCAAGCCCGATCTGGTGATCGCTTCTGAAAATGCCGGCCCGCCCGCCTCGCTGGAGAAAGTCCGATCGGTCGGCGTCAAGGTGGTGACCGTTTCAGATAAACCGACAGTTGATTCTTTGTACGAACGGATCGAGCAGATTGCCCAGGCCCTGGACGTACCGGAAAAAGGCAAGGCGCTTGCCGCCGAGATCCAGGCGAATGTGAAGCAGGCGCAGGCCAGGCCCAGCGACAGCCTGCGCACCGTGCTGATCCTGAATCGTACGGGGGCCAAGCTGATGGCCGGTGGCGATACAACGGCCAGTGCGATCATGGAAATGGCCGGTCTGGAAAACGTGCTCAAGCCTCAGCGCGGCTATAAACCGGTGTCTGCAGAGAGCTTGCTGGCGCTGAAACCGGAAATGATCATCGTCACCAGCGGCTCGCTGCAAGCGGCGGGCGGCATCGACAAATTCAAGTCGGACCCTGCCATCGCCTTTACGCCTGCGGTCAAAAATAATCGCATTGTGGTGATGGATGATTTGCTCGCGCTGGGTATGGGACCGCGGGTCGGTCTGGCGATTTCGCAATTGAAGGCTGCTGCCGGCTATGCAAATTAACGCTGCGCCGGATCAGGGCAGGGTCAGGAAATCCTTTACCATCTTGCTGCTCATATTGCTGGCCGCCATTATTCTGGGCAGCGTCAGCGGGGCGGTGGTCATTCCGGTCCATCAATGGTGGCCGGTGCTCACGGGCGGGCAGGGTGATGAAACCCAGTTGCTACGCCAGATCTTTCTGGATATCCGGTTGCCGCGGGTGGTCTTCGGTATTGTCACGGGTGCGGCGCTGGCGTTATCGGGCGTGGTCATGCAGGCGCTGTTTCGTAATCCACTGGCCGAGCCCGGATTGATCGGGGTCTCGGCCGGTGCGGCGTTGGGCGCGGTCTCGGCCATTGTGCTTACGGCCGCAGGTTTCTGGGTCGTTTCCTTTGCTGCGTTCGCGGGTAGCTTGCTCAGTACCTGGCTGGCCTATCTGGTTGGACGGCGTTATGCCGGTGTGGCCGGATTGCTGCTGGCCGGTATTGCCATCAATGCCATTTCCGGCAGTCTGATCGGTCTGCTTACCTATATTGCGACGGATACCCAACTGCGTGATCTTACCTTCTGGGGCATGGGCAGCCTGGCGTCTGCGAACTGGCGTACGATCGGCTTGCTCGGCCCCTGGGCGCTCGTGATTTGTGTGTTGTTGTGCCGGGAATGGCGTGCGCTAAATGCATTGCTGCTTGGCGAGCGCGAAGTATCACATTTGGGATTTTCCATGAAGCACCTGCGCCGCCGTCTGATCGTGGGCATTGCGCTGCTGGTCGGCCCACTGGTGGCCATGACCGGCGGCATCGGCTTTGTCGGGCTGGTCGTGCCGCATTGCCTGCGCATGATCATGGGAGCGAATCATCGTCACCTGCTGCCGGCATCCATGGCGGGCGGTGCCCTGGCCCTGGTGATGGCAGACTGGCTGGCGCGCGTGGTCGTCATACCCGCAGAATTGCCTATCGGCCTGGTGACCAGCCTCATCGGCGGCCCGTTCTTTCTCTGGCTGCTGGTAAAAAGGAATATGCGATGACTGTCATGGAGCAATGCATGCGCGGCAGCGACATCTGCGCAACACGCGGCCAGCGCCAGGTGCTGCGTGATATTTCAATTGAAATTAGACGGGGTGAAGTGCTGGCGTTGCTTGGCGCCAATGGCGCTGGAAAATCGACATTGTTGTCCATCCTGGCGCAGGAAAGCCAGGAGGTTCGCACCCGCGACACAGGTACTATTTACATCAACGGTCATGAGGCCGCTTCGCAGACGGCGCGAGAGCAGGCGCGCCAGCGGGCCGTGCTGCCCCAGGGCAGTGGCCTGACCTTTGATCTGGGCATCCAGGAAATTATTCAGATGGGTCTGTATCCGTTTCCGGAACTGGATCCAGGCGAGGCAAATGCATTGTTGCAGCGCGCGGCGCACACTGCCGGCGTTCAGGATCTGCTTGACCGGTCATGGGTGACGCTTTCCGGCGGTGAAAAACAGCGGGTACAGTTTGCCCGGGTGCTGGTGCAATTGCTGACCCGGCGCCATGATGGACAGACGCGGTATTTGTTGATGGATGAGCCTACCTCGGCTCTGGATCCGAAGCATCAGCATGCGTTTTTTCGCATTGTGTCGGACCTGGCGCACAAGGATGAAGTGGGCGTCATGGTAATAGTCCATGATATCAATCTGGCGGCACAGTATTGTGATCGCATTGCGCTGCTGGCCGATGGCGAGCTGGTCATTTGTGATACCCCCGACCGGGTGCTGACGCGCGAGCACCTGTATGCCACTTATGGCATTTACAGCCAGACCATGCCGCATCCATTCAAGCAGGGCAAGTTGCTGGTTGTCTGGGAATAGCAGCCTGTTCATGTCGCCCCGGAGAGTCTGGCATAACGCCACCGGGGCGAGGCTGCTATCCTCGTGCCATGGACCGCTGGTCCGGTCCGTACACTGCGCCATAGCCTGATCCATCCTCTGCACTTCAGTCTGTTCCCTGGTCATATCCTCAGAAGTTATCCTTGGCCAGATTCTTGGCCAGTTCCTTAATTTGATCCTCAGATCAGTCGTCAAGTGTGTGATCTGACGTCTGCTGGCGCCGTACTCGCTGTGAGAAGGACAGCAACCGCATGCATTATGCGCCAAAGGGCAGACCGGTTTGTATACCTCACCAAGTTATGGCATGATCCCTGTATGGGGTGCCGCTTCAGGATGGTGCCCATAGCGCGTGCTTGCGACAGGCGGAAACAAGAGCGTTTCTGCTTGGGCAAACAGCGTCGCTGACGTGGTTTAACAGATGTGACTTAACCGCTGTGGCTTAACAGGCGGTTTAACAGGGGAGCATTAAATCAGTTTTTTGATGACGACAATTCGGACAGTGTGCTTGCGTGCGTCGGTATCAGGCCGATGGGGTGCATGTGTCCGCTGTCTTGCACCAGTTGTCGTCGCAGGCAATAGCTGCAGAGCCGAACCAATGGTTCGCGCCGCAGGTGCCTCCCTTGTGTGAGTCCGTATCAGGAAACCGGCAATGACAGTCGCGTCCCACTCGCGCAGCAATCGACATTTGCGATGTGAACGCAGACCAGGCAAGTTTATGATCAAGGAGAAAACGTCATGAAAAGTATGGATAGTTTTGGCGCTCGCAGCGTACTCGAAGTGGGAGAGCAATCATATCGAATCTACCGGCTTGATGCGTTAAAGGAAGAAGGCCTGGATGTTGCCTCGCTTCCTTACGGTCTGAAAATACTGCTGGAGAATTTGCTGCGTACGGAAAATGGCAAGGACATTACGGCGGCAGACATTCGCGCACTTGCCGGCTGGGACCCGCAGGCACAACCGGATCGTGAGATCGCCTTTACTCCGGCCCGCGTGGTGTTGCAAGACTTCACCGGTGTTCCTGCAGTCGTCGATCTGGCTGCCATGCGCGAGGCAATGCATGCCCTGGGTGGAGATCCGAAGCGCATTAATCCCCTGGCGCCGGTAGAGCTGGTCATTGACCACTCGGTTATTGTCGATGTTTTCGGGCAGGCCAATGCGTTCGAGCGCAACGTCGAGATCGAATATCAACGTAATCTGGAGCGCTATCAGTTTTTGCGCTGGGGACAACAGGCTTTTCAGGACTTCAAAGTCGTGCCCCCCGGCACCGGCATTGTTCATCAGGTCAATTTGGAACACTTGTCGCGCGTGGTCTTCACCGCCGATGACGATGGTATGAAAGTGGCCTATCCGGATACCTGTGTTGGGACCGACTCCCATACGCCGATGGTCAACGGTCTGGGTGTTGTTGCGTGGGGCGTGGGCGGAATCGAAGCCGAAGCGGCCATGCTGGGCCAGCCCATTTCCATGCTGATTCCGCGCGTGGTCGGTTTTAAGCTTACCGGAACGTTACCAGAAGGAACGACCGCCACCGATCTTGTGTTGACGATTACAGAAATGTTGCGCAAGCATCGCGTCGTTGGCAAGTTCGTTGAGTTTTATGGGCCTGGTGTTGCGGCGGTGCCCCTGGCCAACCGGGCGACCATCGGCAATATGAGCCCGGAGTATGGCTCGACAATTTCCATTTTCCCCATTGACGCAGAAACCCTGCGTTATCTTGCGTTTACGGGCCGCTCCGAGGAGCAGATTGCACTGGTCGAAGCCTACGCCAAGGCGCAGGGACTCTGGCATGATCCGCAAGCCGAACCACGCTATTCAGAAAAACTGGAGCTGGACTTGTCGCAGGTGGTCCCCTCCATCGCCGGTCCGATGCGCCCGCAAGATCGCATCGCGCTGTCAGATGCGAAACCGGCATTTCACGGGGCGCTCGCCTCGTCTATCGGGGAACCGGAGCAGAAACCTCACGGCTATGACAAGGTTGTCGATCAATCTTTTCCAGCATCGGATCCGCCGGCCCATGAGGAGTCCCAATCGTCTTCGGCCCTGCCCACCGATCATGTAGAACAAGCATCGACAGACGACAGCCAGCCGCGCGCGCCGATTCCCATCACGTTTGGCGACGGCACGAAAGGCCAGATCGATCACGGCTCGGTGGTGATTGCCGCTATTACGTCCTGTACCAACACGTCCAATCCCACGGTCATGATCGCGGCCGCGATGCTGGCTAAACGGGCGGTTGAAAAAGGCCTGCAGCGCAAGCCCTGGGTCAAGACCAGTCTTGCTCCGGGTTCCCGAGTCGTGACCGACTATTACGAGCGCGCCGGTTTGACGCGCTACCTTGACGCATTGGGATTCAACCTGGTGGGGTATGGATGCACAACCTGTATCGGCAACTCCGGTCCGCTTATTCCCGAAGTGAGCCAGGCGGTCACAGATCATGATCTCTCGGTGGTGTCAGTGTTGTCTGGCAACCGGAATTTTGAAGGCCGCATCCACGCTGAAGTCAAGATGAACTATCTGATGTCGCCGCCGCTGGTGGTGGCTTATGCGCTGGCCGGCACCATGGACATTGATCTGTTTAACGAGCCGCTGGGTCAGGGCAGCGACGGGAAAGATGTTTATCTGCGTGATATCTGGCCAACAGCTGCGCAAGTGCAGGAAGTGGTGGATGGCGCCATCATGTCCGACATGTACACCGCAGGCTACGCTGATGTCTTTGCCGGTGATGAACGCTGGCAGGCATTGTCGACGCCTGAAGGTGAGCGGTTCGACTGGGACGAGGCCTCTACCTATGCGCGCAAACCGCCATACTTCGACAATATGCCGCGCCATCCGGAACCGGTCTCGGACATACAGGGCGCGCGGGTACTGGCCATGCTGGGTGATTCGGTCACCACGGACCATATCAGTCCGGCCGGCTCCATTGCTAAAACCTCGCCGGCCGCAGCCTACCTGACTGAGCATGGCGTGGATCCCAAAGACTTCAACTCGTATGGGTCGCGGCGTGGCAACCATGAGGTCATGATACGCGGCACGTTCGCCAATGTACGCCTTCGCAATCAACTGGCTCCGGGCACCGAAGGCGGCTTTACTCGGGACTTTACGCGCAGTGACGAACCGGTGACGACCATTTTCGACGCATCACGATCCTATATCGACAAGGGCATCCCCCTGGTCATTCTTGCCGGCAAGGAATACGGCTCGGGTTCGTCGCGCGACTGGGCGGCAAAGGGGACTGCATTGCTGGGCGTGCGGGCTGTGATTGCTGAATCGTATGAGCGAATTCACCGATCGAATTTGCTGGGCATGGGCGTGCTGCCGCTGCAGTTTCCAGAGGGACAGAATGCGGCAACGCTCGGCCTGACAGGAAAAGAAACCTTTGACATTACCGGTATCGTGACATTGAACCAGGACATCACACCCGCAACCGTGCGGGTGCAGGCCGATGGCGTGCAGTTCGAGGCGATCGTGCGCATTGATACGCCCAGCGAGGCAGCCTACTATCGTCACGGCGGGATCATGCAATATGTCCTGCGTAGTTTGCTGGACTGATTTTTCTGTCATGCGTCGGCCGGCTATCTCCTCGCAGGCGGGCCGGCTGGCCGGCCGTCGTCGCGCAACGCCAGAACCTGATCGCAACGGGTGATCCGGAAAAACTTTGACAAAAGGAGAGGGCATTGAATGACGGTATCAAGCTTAACGGCACCTGTCATTGTGGTGCAGTCCGGTTTACCGTATTGATCGCAGACGGGCTGCGCAATGTCAGGCGCTGCAATTGTTCCTATTGCGCTATGCGAGGGGCCGTTGTGGTCACGGCCGGTCTTGGCGATATTGCCTACGAGTCCGGCGGGCAATGGCTCACGCGCTATCAGTTCAATACCATGACTGCAGAGCACTATTTTTGCTCGCGCTGCGGCATCTATACCCACCATCGAAGGCGCTCAGATCCGTCGCAAATCAGCGTGAACGTTGCATGCCTGGAAGGCGTGAGTCCTTTCGATTATCCATCTGTGCCCGTTGAAGAAGGGATAAGCCATCCACTGGACCACCCGGCTGTTGCATCGCTGGCTGGGACACTCAGTTATGTAGCGGCCGAAAATAAAAACTGAACCGCTTGCCGTCGCTTGCTGTCGCTTTACGCCACGCGTGGCGCCGCCTGCCAACTCGCGCGGTACGGCGGCTGCCGGCACCGCTAGGCCTTCCGGATACGTCCTGTGTGCCGGCCATGTCTACATGCTGTTGCATTTGAATCGTGCGCGCACGGTTCGGTTTTTGCTTGATGAGCTATTGCCCGCATTTGCCGCCGGCCGCATTGTTGTCGGCCATTTGCGGCAGCCTGAGGTCACCGCAGGATTTTAGCCCGATACCTGTGATGTAATAGCGATCTGATAGAGGAGAGGCGCTCAGAATGTCAGTGTTAAACAATGGTTGGCGGGGGGTTCGGGCTGGTGTGCCGGTGCTGCTCGGTTATGTGCCGGTGGCCATGGCATACGGGATCGCGGCCAAGGGCGTGGGCCTGTCGTTCTGGGAAACAGTGCTTATCTCGGTATTTGTCTATGCGGGCGCTTCGCAGTTTTTCATCCTTGCCGCCATCAAACTGGGCACACCGCTGCCCGGCATCGTCGCCATGGTTTCATTACTCAACGCGCGCCATCTGCTCTACGGTCCGCTCATCGCCAAATGGTTGCCACATACCTTGCACAAGCGTTTGCAGGCCGCCTTTTTGCTGACCGATGAAGTGTTCGCTACCGCTTTTCATGCGATGGGACGTCAGCCGGCCAATGCGCAATTTGCCTGGTATGTCGGGCTGGGCCTGACCGCGTGGCTGGCCTGGATTGGCGGGACAATTATCGGGCTGGTCGCCGGGTCCGGTCTGACCGCCCAGTTTCCGCAGGTCGATCAGATATTGCGCTTTGCCCTTGTGGCCCTGTTTTTTTCGCTGGCACTGCTTAGCGTGAAACGTCCCATGCTGCGCGCACTATTGATTGCGTCTGTGATGACCTTGCTGTTTCTTGTCTACTTCGGAGCAACGCCTGCCATCCTGGCCGGAACGGTCAGTGCCTGGTTGTGCTATGTACCCGGCGACCAGGCTGCTGCCGCAAGCGATGGTGGCGCACAGCATAAAGACAGGGATGGAGAACCTCATGGGACAGACTGAATTCTGGCTGGCCATCGTCGTCATGGCCGTGGTGACCTGGCTGACGCGTGCCTTGCCATTTGTGCTGATGCGCAAGTCGACTATTTTTGGCCGCCTGGCCTCGGGCCGGTTTGTTATTCTGGGGCCGGCGCTGCTGGTATCCATGACTGTGGTCGTGGTGTACTCCGACTTGCAGCAGGCCACCGGCGCCACCAGCGTGCTGAGTTATTTTTGCGGTCTGGTCGCGGCAGGCGTGTGCGCCCGGCTTACCCGCAATGCGGGGTTTGCAGTACTGGCCGGGATGGCGGCCTATGGGGCGGCGCTGTTGGCGCTGCCGATATAATCGGCGCGGTTACAGTAGAAACGGCCGGCCGGTGACTTGTGTGGAAGGAACAGCCATGTCTTGCCTGGCCATGATGCCTGCCTCAAAGCCCATGCGTCCGGCCTGCACGGCCAGTTTGAATGCTTCTGCCATTTTCACCGGATCATGGGCCTGGGATACGGCCGAGTTAAGCAGGACGGCATCGTAGCCCATTTGCATGGCTTGCACCGCGTCCATGGGCGAGCCGATACCGGCGTCGACAATGAGCGGGACATCCGGCAGGCGTGCACGCAGGATGCGTAGCCCATGCGGGTTGGTCAGACCCTGCCCGGAGCCGATAGGTGCTCCCCAGGGCATCAACAGCCGGCAGCCGACATCCAGCAGGCGACGGCAGGTCACCAGATCGTCCGTGCAATAGGGAAACACTTCAAAACCGTCTTTGGCCAGTTCTTCGGCCGCGCCAATCAATTCGATCGGATCGGGCTGCAGCGTGTAGTCGTCGCCGATCACTTCCAGTTTGATCCAGTGCGTTCCAAAAATTTCCCGCGCCATCTGCGCCAGCGTAATCGCTTCACGCCCCGTTTTGCAGCCTGCGGTATTGGGCAGCAGATGCAGGCCGGAGTCTTTGAGCATCTGAAAAAAGGAATTGTCCAGCGCCGCACCGGCGCCGCCGCTTGCCGAGGGCGTCAGCTGCCGCTTGAGCCCGACGGTAATGACCGCGGCCCCCGAGGCAGTGATTGCGTCCTGCAATACTTTGGGCGACGGGTAGCCCGCGGTGCCCAGAAAGAAGCGACTCTCCAGCAATGTGTCTGCGATAGCAAATGGTTTCATAATCGTGATGCAGCTGGGTTAGCCGCCGGTGATAGGGCTGAAAGTAAATACCTGATCGCCCTCGGACAATACGGTGTCGCCGCGCTTGGGTCGGGGAATAAAAACTTCATTGACCGCAGTGGCAACGGCGGCGGGGTCATCGGCCTGGCCGGCCGTGCTTTGCAAATGCGCAATCAGCTGGGCCAGCGTGGTGCCGCTGGCGATGTTGTGTTCGGTTCCGTTGACGGAAATGTGAAGAGTGCTCATGCTGTTTGAATCAGATTGAAATCGGGTTCAAATATTGATTGTAGGGCCTTTTCCACGACGGCGGGCGCAATCAGCCAACCATGACGGAACAATCCATTGATGCGTGTCAGGCCCTGTTCGTTCTCGATACGGGGTAGATTGTCTAGCAGGGCAGGCCGCAAATTGACTTCGGTGTGGATCAGGCGCGCTTCGGCCAGCTCGGGCAACACACTGTGAGCGGCCGTCAGCAATTCCACGGTGCTGCGCAGCGATACCGGCGAGCGGTCTTCGCTCTCGATTTCGCTAGCGCCCACCACAACCGTATCGGGTGCGCGCGGCACGATGTACACACGGTAACGCGGATGCAGCAGGCGAACAGGCCGGCTAAGGGTCAGGCCACTGGCCTGCAGCCAGAAAATTTCACCCCGTACGCCACGCACATTGCGACAGTTCAGTTGATGGCTGTTGGCGTGAGGACGCTCCCGGGCGCCGGTGCCGCGCACATCGAATACCCAGTCGAATGCATGCACGCCTTGCGCTGTCTGCAACTGCCCGGGTTTCAAGCTGATCACCGGGGTACCCCAGTGCCAGGTGGTGTTGTCAGCAGATTCGGCCAGCGCCTGCATGGCCTGGACCGTATGGATCTGTCCTTCACCTTGCAGCATCCAGGCGTGGCTGGGGCCCTGGATCGAAGGTTCCAGTGACTGCAACTGATCGCGTGTGAGCATCTGCGGGCGTGCATGTTGCGGCGCTTTGGCATCCAGCAGCGAGGTCAGGCGCGTTGCCGCCCCTTCATCGCCGCGATGCGCAACCAGCAGGCTGCCCCGCACATGAAATTGCACCGGCAGGCGCAGCGTGGGAACCAGTGCCGACCACAGCTCGATGGAGCGCAAGCCCATGTCGAATACGTCGGCATCGCCGCTTTCGAGTTCGGCAATGGGACTGAGCATGCCGGCGGCAGTCCAGCCGGCCGCTACCCGTGCCTGTGCGGACGTGGCGGGGTCAAATACGGAAACCTGGTGTCCCTGGCGTGAGAGCACCAAGGCGAGGATGCGCCCCAACAGCCCGGCGCCGGCAATGCCAATATTCATGGTGTGATTCGCTTGCGGACCCGCAGGTCCTGTGATGTTCGATTCGATGCAACAGTATATCGCTGTCCTTGTCTGGCGCAAGGGCAACAGAGAACTGGTATAGCAATTGCGCGGCATCTGGACTCATGAGGCCGCGTTTGGGAGGGCCGTGAAGTCAGCCTGTCGGCTGACTGTCGCGCCTATCTGCCCAGCTTTTGCTGCAAGGGCGGGCCATATTGCAGGGCCACGGAGGTCAGGTCATTTACAATGGTGGTGGCGCAGCTGCCGCTGGATTCCGACAGGCAGATACGGATGTGCTGCTGGATGTTGAGCCAGGGATTGATGGGCGAGGCGGCGTTGACGATGTCCACATTTTCTGCAATGGCGGTAAATCGGCCCTCGCGCGTGGGGTCTGCGCTTTGCAGATTTAAGCGGGCGACCGCCTGGTTCATATCGTTGACCAGGGTAAGCGTGGGCGAGCTGGCAATTTGGTTGCGGATCTGCGCCGTGATGTAGGTACCGATCGGGTCATTGGGCGTATTGCCAAAGACGTACACCGGGATTTTTGCCAGCGCAGATTGCGCAGCAACGGCAAGCAGGCAACCGATAGCCCCTGTTAGCACATGTGTGATTTTCATATCGAACTCTCCGTAGCGGTATAACGATTATAATAGCTTTATACCTGTGCCGGACAGCGGACCCATGGTCGCTGCGGCTTAAACCTTTGTCAGTTAATTACCGGCTTATATTTTTTGTGTCTCATTTCTAGTGTCTGATTCCACCACCCCGCTGTCTGTCCTGAAACGTGTTTTTGGTTACGATTCCTTTCGTGGCGAGCAGCAGGCCATTGTTGAACATCTGGTCGCAGGCCACGATGCGCTCGTGCTTATGCCAACCGGCGCCGGCAAATCGCTGTGCTATCAGGTGCCTGCGCTTATCCGCCCGGGAACCGCCATCGTGGTCTCTCCGCTTATTGCGCTGATGCAGGACCAGGTCGATGCCCTGCGCGAGCTGGGCGCACGCGCGGCCTTTCTGAACTCCAGCCAGGAATGGGAGACCATTCGCGAGGTGGAAAACGCGTTTGCGCGTGGCGAACTGGATTTTCTCTATGTCGCCCCCGAACGCCTCTTGACCGACCGCTGCATGCGCCTGCTGGAACGGGGGCGCATTGCCCTGTTTGCGATTGATGAAGCCCATTGCGTCTCGCAATGGGGGCATGATTTCCGTCCTGAATACCTGGGCCTGTCCCGCCTGCAGGAACAATGGCCAGATGTGCCCCGCATTGCGCTGACCGCCACCGCGACGCCACAGACTCGCGATGAAATTGCACAACGGCTGGGCCTGACGCAGGCACGGCATTTCGTGGCAGGATTTGACCGTCCCAATATCAGATATGTCATTGTCGAAAAAAATGACGTGCGCCGCCAGCTGCTGGGCTTTATTCGCGAAGAGCATGCGGGCGATTCGGGTATCGTGTATTGCTTATCGCGCAATAAAACCGAAGACACGGCAGAGTTTCTCTGTCGGGAGGGCATTGACGCGATGGCCTATCATGCGGGCCTGCCGGCAGAGTTGCGGGCGCAGCGACAGGCACGCTTTTTGCGGGACGACGGCGTGGTCATGGTTGCTACGATTGCATTTGGCATGGGTATCAACAAGCCCGATGTGCGTTTCGTAGCACATATCGATCTGCCCAAATCGGTCGAAGGCTATTATCAGGAAACCGGCAGGGCAGGTCGGGATGGCTTGCCGGCCACCGCCTGGATGGCCTATGGGCTGCAGGATGTGGTGCAGCAACGTAAAATGATTGACGACTCCACGGGCGATGAATTTTTCAAGCGTCGCTCGGGGGCGCAACTGGATGGCATGCTGGCCCTGTGCGAAACCGTGCAGTGTCGGCGCACCCGTTTGCTGGCCTATTTCGGGCAGCAATCAGAGCCCTGCGGCAATTGCGATGTCTGTCTGACGCCGCCGCAAACCTGGGATGGCACCGTGGCAGCCCAGAAGATTCTGTCTGCTATTTATCGCCTGCATCGCGAACGCGATCAGCGTTATGGGGCAGGGCATCTGATCGATATTCTGCGCGGCAAGCGCACTGACAAGGTGGCGCAGCATTCGCATGACACCCTGTCTGTCTTCGGTATTGGCGAGGATATTTCCGAGCAGGGCTGGCGCAGTGTGTTGCGACAGCTGATGGCGGCCAATGTTGTCACGGTCGATGGTGATGGTTACGGGACGCTGGCGTTGACCGAAAAAAGCCGCAGCGTACTCAAGGGCGAGCAGGTGCTGATGATGCGCAAGGAGTCTGCCCGCGCTGCGGCACGATCGCGCAATATCATGCCCCGTGGTAAGCGCGAAGTTCGCGTGCTGTCGGCGGCAGCGCAATCGCGATTTGAAAGCTTGCGGCAATGGCGGCGTGATATTGCCAAGGAACACGGCGTGCCGGCCTACGTGATTTTCAAGGACGATACGCTGGCGCAAATTGCCGAACTGGAACCGAGCACACTCAGCGACTTGGCGGCCGTCAATGGCGTCGGGCAGCACAAGCTGGATACCTATGGCGAGGCGATACTGACGTTCCTGGACGAGCTCGAATAAAGGAATGCGGGCAAAGGCACGCGGATAGAAGTGTACCGGTAAAGGACGTTGTTAATGGGACATTGGTAAAGGGACATTGGTAAAGGGGACATCGCAATGAGTGGCCGCTTGCCGGATCCGTGCCTGGCACTGCATGACAGTAATCGTAAAGAAACAACGAGAAATAACCAAAAGTAATGCCGCAGTCTGCGGCAATTTAGGTTTCTGACGCTGCCTGTGCGTGCGCGCGATCGTGTTCTGCCCATTCGCTGGCCAATAGCGGCAGGCGCTCTTCCATGGGGATCTTGGGGCAATTGCTGCACAGTTTGGCATTCGGACAGCGAAAGTATTGGCAGCAGACGCGACGGTTCAGCGACAGCCGGTCCGGCAGGCTGTAGCGGCTCATATCAATATCCAGATAACCACTTTCTGCCGGCAGGCCGATAGCCTGCAGCCAGACATGGCCACGGGCACGAATATGGGCAGTGCTGTATTGCGGCAGATCATGGTAGTACAGCAGCAATGCAGCCAGCACGCTGTCTGCGGTATGGCGCCCCGCCAGCTTGGCGGCCACTGGCGTGATATTGCACAAGGCCAGGCGAACCTGTTCCAGACTGTCGGCCAGCGTAGCGGCCGGCTCTGTTTCATCCGCAATATTCAGCGTAATTGCGTCTTCGGGTAAATAGGCCTGTTGGGCCAGGCCTTCGGAAAAGTGCAGCTGCAGCCGGCGAGAATCGACCAGGCAGCGATGATGTTCGTAGGCAAGAATGGTTGTATACACAGGCACCCACATGCAGGTGCGCCAGGTATGGGCGTTCCAATAGTGGCGACCGGCCTCGGGATGAAGCCGCGCTACGTCGTCAAATAGCAATTGCAATACATCCTGCCGCACCTGGCCAAAGGTCAGGTCGGCGGGGCCGCACAGCGGCGTTGTTGAAACGGGCAACAGGCGCCCAAGTGCCTGTTGCAATTGCTCATAGAAGGAGATGTCTTCCTGGATTACCATTTGTAGCTGAAGGTCGCCTTGATATTGCGTTTTTCCCCATAGTAGCAGAAGTTGGTGGTGGCGCATGATGCCACATAGGTCTTATCGGTGACGTTGTTCACATTCAGGCGCACGGTGGCCCCTTTCAGATTCGAATTCATGCGGCCAAGGTCATATTCTGCACCCAGGTCAAGCAGGGTATATGCGGGAACCCGCACTGTGTTTTCATTGTCCGCCCAGCTCTTGCCAACATAACGAACGCCTGCCGATAGGGCCAGCCCGTTGTTCATGCTGTAGCGGCCCCATAGGCTGGCCATTTGCTTGGGTGCCTGAAATGGCCGGTTGCCGGCATTGTCGCCTTTTTTCAGCTTCATGTTGTTCATGGTATAGCTGGCCATGACGGTGAAGTTGTCGGTGATATTGGCGTTGGCTTCCAGCTCGATGCCACGCGAATGCACCACGCCCAGCGGCACGTAGTAACTGGTAGCCGAAGAATGCCGTGCTGCGACGTTTTCCTGTTTCAGGTCATAGTAGGCGGCAGACAGCATGACATGTTCGGTCGGCTGATATTTTACGCCCGCTTCATATTGCCTGGCTTCGGTTGGCGGCAGCACCTGATTGTTGATGTCGGTGTAGCCGTTGGGGTTGAAAGACTCGCTGTAACTGGCGTATGGCGAAATGCCGTTGTCAAAGGCGTAGCTTAAGCCGGCGCGAAACGTGGTGTTGCTGCCCTTGTAGCCGGATTTGGTATTGAGCAGGGAATTGCGGTTGTCCAGATCCACAATATCATGACGAATGCTGAACAGGCCGGTCAGCGCGCCATAGCGGACTGTGTCCTGCAAATACATGCCGAATTGTTCCAGCGTACGGTCAAACGGTTCGCTGTAGTTGATATTCAAACCCGGGTTTCCATAGACCGGATCAAACGCATCAAGCGGGTTGGCCGTGCCTGAATCCCACTGACCACTGGCATTGCGATGCTGATAGTCAAAGCCGGCGATCACTTCATGTGCGGCCGCGCCAGTATGAAACACCGCCGTCAGGCTGGTGTCGAACTGGTGGGCTTCGAGTTCTTCATAGCCGCCGGAATAGTACCGGTTCAGCGAGTTTTCATCGTACCAGCCATAACCATAGAACTGGGCCATTTTGGACTTCAGGCTGGTCATCCGGAACGAGTTCTTGAATGTCAGATTCGGCGTGAAGTCATGTTCGAACTGGTAGCCCAGCATGGACAGCGTGCGGCTGAATTTTCCGCCTTCATCATCATCCGAGAATTCCGGGGAAATGCGGCGGCCATTATGATCGGTATTGATTGTTGCATCTGCCGGAAAGCCGCTATGAAAACCAGTGCTGGGGTCTTTCTGGAAGTAGCCCTGCAACAGCAGGCGGCTGTTTTCACCCAGTTTGAATTTCAGGGACGGCGCCAGCGTATAACGTTCGACCCGGTTGTTGTCGAACTGGGTCTTGCTGTTGCGTGTGATGCCCACTATGCGATAGGCAGCGTTGCCTTCCTTGTCTATCGGGCCGGTCATGTCAAAGCCAAGATGGGTTTGCCCCATATTGCCGATGCCGGCTGTGATTTCGTGGTACGGCTCATCCAGCGGCCGTTTTGAACTGTAGGAGACCAGGCCGCCCGGTGAGTTGCGACCGTACAGTACGCTGGTGGGGCCGCGATAAACGTCGATACGCTCCAGGGTGTACGGATCAATCTGTACCGAGCTATAGGTGCCCGAGTCGCTCAGCACCTTTTGCCCATCCAGATTCAGGTTGTCGGTGCTGTTTTCGTTGAAGCCGCGCAGGCTGATGTAATCGTAGCGGGTAGCGCCGCCCACCAGCCCGGTAAAGGCCCCGGGCGTATAGCGCAGCGCATCGGTTCCAGTGGAAGCGCCAATGGCATCAATACGATCCCGTGTCAGAGATGAAACCGAGTGCGGTGTTTCGATCCAGTCCATGTCGGCCCGGCTGGCCGCACGGCTGACCGTAGATTGAAAACCAATGGTGGGTTCGGTTGACGTCGCGTCGCTGGTCGCACGAATAATACCCAATTGGGCGACTGGCGTCGTTTTGACCTGCTCCTGCTGCGTCTGGGCATGGGCGCCGGAAACAGAGAGTACAGCGAGTACTGCGGCATACAGAGTGCGAGGTACCGCTGAAAAGCGAACCATGGACGGGGTCATG
>NZ_JBQEAU010000028.1:0-39167 GCF_052108595.1 Advenella sp. | reverse complement strand
TCAAGGGTGTGCCTTCACCTGTACGTGAGCCGGAAAAAACCGATATGGTCATTTTCCGTGAGAACTCCGAAGACATCTATGCCGGTATCGAATTCGAAGCTGAATCTGATCAGGCCAAGAAACTGATTGCGTTCCTGCAGAACGAACTGGGCGTCAATAAAATCCGTTTCCCACAGACTTCCGGTATCGGCGTGAAGCCCGTATCACGCGAGGGTACTGAGCGTCTGGTGCGCAAGGCAATCCAGTACGCGATCGACAATGACAAGCCAAGCGTGACCATTGTTCACAAAGGCAACAACATGAAGTTCACCGAAGGTGGCTTCCGTGACTGGGCCTACGAACTGGCACAGAAAGAATTCGGCGCCGAGCTGATCGATGGCGGCCCATGGAGCAAAATTAAGAATCCACGGACAGGCAAGGAAATCATTATCAAGGATTCCATCGCCGATGCCTTCCTGCAACAGATCCTGTTGCGTCCTGCCGAGTACTCTGTGATCGCCACATTGAACCTTAACGGCGACTACGTGTCCGACGCGCTGGCCGCCCAGGTTGGTGGTATTGGCATCGCCCCCGGCGCAAACCTGTCCGACTCCGTTGCCATGTTCGAAGCGACTCATGGCACAGCCCCCAAATATGCCGGCAAAGACTACGTGAACCCAGGTTCAGAAATCCTGTCTGCAGAAATGATGCTGCGTCACATGGGCTGGACTGAAGCGGCTGATCTGATCATCTCTTCAATGGAAAAATCCATTCTGTCCAAAAAAGTCACTTATGACTTTGCCCGTCTGCTCGAAGGCGCAACGCAAGTGAGCTGCTCCGGCTTTGGCCAGGTCATGATCGAAAATATGTAATATCGACTGACGTATTACGTCGTTCTGAAACCCGCATGGTTTATATCATGCGGGTTTTTTGTTTGTGGTTTTTCGTATTTTCAATACGCAGATTTTAAAAATGCAGATTCTCTATGTGCAGATTCATTCGGTTTTGCATGTGCTGCCTTTGTTTTCCGGTATCGGCGGGCAGATTACTGCTGCTCTTTCAGATGATCAATCATGCGAATGGCAACGGCCGATGTATGCTGCATGTGGTCAACGCAAGCCTGCCAGGCTTCAGTCTCATTGTTTTGCTCAATGGCGATGCCGATGCGACGCATTTCTTTAAGCGTATTGCGGATGCGGCCCGGGCTTAGGATCGAGGTTGCCCGCAATCGTGATATTTTTCCATGCAGCTCTTCCAGGCTACTCTTCAGGACACTGTTATAGCAACCGTCTAGTAAGGCGCCGTAAAAGTCTTCAATGGATTTGAGCTGGCTTGCCACATCTTCCCGTTCGATGGCGCTTTCCAATTGCGTCAGTGCCTCTTGCAGCGCAGCGCGCTGGGCTGCCGTTGCCATATTGATGAAATTGCGGGCTGCCAGGCCTTCCAGCACCGATCGCACCTGATAAATATCCGCGGCTTCCCGGGCGTCCAGTGTGGTCACACGTACGCCCTGATTGGGTCGGATGTCAATATAGCCTTCCTGACGCAGCAATTGCAGGGCTTCCCTGACCGATGAACGGCTTGCGCCGGTGAAATCACACAATGCTCGTTCGGTGAGGCGGGCCCCCGGCGACCATCGCCCCTGCATGATTTCCTGTTTGATTGCTTTGGCGATTGCAGAACGTTTCGATGTCATAACTAGGTCGTGGTGTGTTTGGGCTTATGCGTCAACGCGAAAGTATAACCCATCGCCGGATCAATCAATTTTATTAAATTGTCTGACAATTTATATATAAATAACAGACAATATATGTTATATTTTCCGACAACTTAGGCTGAACAATAAAGGGAATGCTATGCAGGAAATCTGGCAGGACGCTAAATATCGAGTGCTGGCCAATGCGGAAATTTCGGATGCGCTAGACTTTTTCGGGCTGCCCGGCAGTGCCCATGGCCTCAGTGGTGTAACAGGGACATTTCGTTTTTTTGGTCCCGCCTATACCTTGCGTTTCGCGCCAGTAGACAAGCAGGATCCTGGCACCGTAGGCGATTTTATCGATGATGTACTACCAGGACAGGTCATTGTGCTGGACAACGGCGGGCGCACCGATTGCACAGTGTGGGGCGGCATCCTCAGTCAGATCGCCCGGTCTCGCGGCATTGCTGGTACCGTGATTCACGGAGTCTGCCGGGACGTAGAAGAAGCCGTGCAATGTGGCTATCCAATCTTCAGCCGCGGTACATTCATGCGCACAGGCAAGGACCGGGTGCAGGTGGAAGCAGTCAACCAGAGCGTCTCGCTGGGAGATGTCCGGGTTAACAAGGGCGATCTGGTGTGTGGCGATCGTGACGGTATTGTCGTGGTGCCGGCCGGTCGAATTCAGGAAGTACTGGATAAAGCATTGGCGATTCACGATACAGAACAATCCATCTTGGACAGCGTCAAGTCCGGCCTGACACTGAAACAGGCACGCGAAAAGCTGGGCTATCACCAGCTGCAGCGCAGTCAATAAATTGAATAACCGGAGGATAGACATGCATTACACAGACAAGACTCTGCACCGAGTCAGAGTAGGGCTTCGTGCCGCATTCATGGCGGGCATCGGATTGGCCGCATCGGGCTCGGCCCTGGCTGCCGACGACTTGGAGTGCAGCAATATCGTTATTATTTCACCGTATCCGCCGGGGGGAACAACCGACATTCTGGCGCGCCTTCTGGCGCCGGGTATGCAAAAGGAATTGGGCAAGACAGTCATCGTTGACAACAAGCCCGGCGCCAGCAGTAATATCGGCACGGAGTTTGTCGGTCGCGCCAAACCCGACGGATGCACGCTGCTGCTGGGCAATAACACGGGCGTGGCGATCAATCGTAATTTGTATAAACTGAATCTGGATCCGCTCAAGAGTTTGGCGCCCGTGGGTGAGGTGGCTGCCGTTCCATTAGTACTCTATGTCAATCCAAAGAAAGTGCAGGTCAACACCGCGCAGGAATTGATCCAGGCGTTGCAGAAAAATCCGGACCAGTATAGTTTTGCTTCAGGTGGCAGCGGCAGTCCGCAGCATCTGGCAGGCGAGATGCTCAAGCAAATGAGGTCGGTCAATATGCTGCACGTGCCGTACCGTGGACAGGGGCCCGCGCTCAATGATGTGATTGCCGGGCATGTTCCCGTCGCCTTTGAAACCACCACGGTATTGTTGCCGCATGTGAAAGCCGGGTCCGTCAAGGCATTGGCAACCACCAGCGCCGGGCGCACTAAAGTGCTGCCGGATGTGCCGACCATGGTTGAGTCGGGTTTCAAGGATTTTGTCATTGAAAACTGGTACGGCGTCTTTGCGCCGGCCGGCACGCCTTCTGCCATTGTGGAGCGGCTCAATAAGGCAGTCAATGTTGCATTGAAGACGCCTCAGATGACCAAAGCGCTCGAACAAATGGGTTCTTCCGATGTTGCCAATTCTGCCGGAGCGTTTGCCGATTTCATCGCTAAGGAAGCGCCGGTATGGACAGGCGTTGTGAAAGAATCCGGTGCAAAAGTAGACTGAATCAATATTCAATTTTAGGAGAAAAAATATGGATGCGCTGGCACCGTTGTTTGAGGGAGTTCCCACATCAATTATCAGTGATTCAATGCGTCGCATTGCAGGAACACGCACACTGGTCCCTCGACACAAGCGTGCGCCGTTGCTGGGCGTGGCTTACACGGTAAAAGTGCGATCCGGCGACAATCTTCATATTCATGATGCGTTGCGCAAGGCCCAGCCTGGGCAGGTGCTGGTTATCGATGGCGAAGGGCATACCGAGCGCGCATTGCTTGGGGAAATCATGATGAGCGTGGCGCAGATGCGTGGCCTTGCTGGTTTTGTGGTGTATGGCGCGATTCGCGATGCAGACGCCTTTGTCACGCATGACTTTCCTTGCTATTCGAAAGGTGTGACGCATCAGGGGCCGTTAAAGAATGGGCCAGGTGAAACCGATATTGCAGTTGCAATTGAGGGTTGTGTTGTGCAACCAGGAGATATCGTCGTGGGTGATGGCGATGGGGTGGTCTTTATTGCGCGTGATCAGGCTCAGGCGGTTGCCGCCGCCAGCCGTCGCAAAATGCAGGCCGAAGCCCAGGTGCTTGACGGAATATCCAGGGGTGAGTACGACGAGGCGTGGATTGAGGAGGCACTGGCTGCGCAGCTTGTGTAGCAGACAGATCCACTGATGAAAATCCGTGGCTACGATGATTGCGCGGGGACGTGAGGTGGTTGAGCCGGGCCTGGTTGATATCAGGCCCGGCGTTTTTCAATTACTTGAGGACATCGTGTTCCTGTCTTTACATTGCCGGCTGCAGATTCATACGTTTACTATCCCAGCCAGCGCAATCTGCCCGTGCGCACCCGGGCATTCATCGATTTTCTGGTCGCGCATTTTGACCAGCCAGCCCAGAGTGAAGGGCCGACAGAAGAATGTGCGCTGGCAGGTTGATGGTCAATTTTCGCCACCACGCGTGCGGCCAGACGCTCACTTCTTGGGGGTATCAGGGTTTTTCATTTTTGGGATCATCTATTATTGTATTCTTATGTATCCAGTAGTATATTTATATTCGAATTCAATCGCTGGAGACTACCAATGACCTTATTCAAACCCTGTATGCTTGCGATCCTTCTGGCCGCTAGCCCGCTTGCTGTGCTTGCAGCTTATCCCGAGCAGCCCATCCGTCTTATTGTGCCGCATCCTGCCGGAGGCTCTTCGGATATTCTGGCTAGAACAATGGCCGCTTCCATGTCAAAAGACCTGGGGCAGTCCATCGTTGTAGAAAACAAAGGCGGTGGTAACGGTGCGATTGCTGCTCAGTCGGTGGCGAGCGCCAAGCCTGACGGTTATACGCTGCTGCTCGCGACAGCTAGTACGCATGGGATCAACCCCACGCTATACAGGAAACTGAACTACGATGCGGTCAAGGATTTTGCGCCGGTCACGCTGTTTGCGACCGTGCCCAATGTGCTGGTGGTGGGCAATGCGCACAAGCAGATGAACGGGCTTAAAGATCTTATTGACTATATGAAGGCCAATCCCGGAAAGACCAATATGGGATCGGCCGGCAGCGGAACACCGGGCCATTTGGCCGGCGTCATGCTTAAAGACACTGAGCATCTGGATCTGGTGCATGTGCCGTTCAAGGGTGGGGCGCCCGCGATCAGTGCGCTGATCGGCGGACAGATTGATTTCATGTTTACCACCATTCCCGGCGCGATCAGTCATATCAAGGCCGGATCCATCAAGGGGCTGGCGGTGTCGTCGGCCGAGCGTTCCGATGCGCTGGCCGAACTGCCCACCGTTGCCGAGGCCGGCGTGCCAGGATTTGAAGCGGTGTCCTGGCATGGCCTGGTGGCGCCCGCAAATACGCCGCAGCAGGTGATTGATGTGCTGTATCAGTCTGCCAGCAAGGCGCTCAACAACGAAGACGTCAAAAGCAAGCTGGGCAACGAAGGGGCAAAGGCGGCCAAGATGACGCCAGGCGAATTCGGCTCATTTATTCAGGCGCAGATCGGCAACTGGGGCAACGCGGTCAAATCATCGGGCGCGCGCGTTGATTGATCACTTGCGATCAAGCAGGAAGCGGCTGAGCCGGACCTTATAGGCTTCACTAATGTGCCGGCTTGACACTTCCTGCGCCTTGTCCGGGTCGCGTTGCTCAAGGGCGTTGATAATCTGCGCATGTTCCTCGCGTGCGGTCGATGGACGCCCGCTTTCGGCCAGGGTGCTTTTGCCCAGCAACAGCATAGCGTTTTGCAGCACCTGCAATGTTTTGAGCAGATAGCGGTTATGCGCGCACTGGTACAGCGTCTGATGAAATAACCGGTTGTTATATGACAGAGCGGCAGGATCGTCCAGTGTCTCATCCCGATCTATGATCTGCCTCAAGACCGCGATTTCAACATCCGTGGCATGGCGCGCTGCCAGCGCGGCGGCCGTGCTTTCCAGGACTCGGCGCATTTCGTAAAGCTCGCCAACCATGTTCTGGTCCAGCTCGGTAATAATCAGGCCCCGCTTCGGATCGTTGGTGACCAGTCCTTCGGACATCAGCCGGTTCAGCGCTTCCCGGATGGGGGTGCGGCTCAAGCCGATATCGGCGGCCAGCTCTGTCTCGCGCAAACGGGTGCCCGGCGGCAGGGAGCCGTTTTCCAGGGACTGGACAATATAGTTGTACGCCTGGTCGCTCAATGTGACACCACGATCACTGGCTTGTTCCGATTCGGCGTCGGAGCGGTTAGGGGCTGGAGAGGGTTTGGATTTTGCCATGATGCGATTCCTTTCTTTTGGCACAGCATAACGCAATTGGGAAGCTTTGCGGCTGTTTTGTCTTTTCAGGCACAGCCATAAATATTTGTGTACAATAGAATACAACAGTATATTAAGTAAGGATATATAGCATGAATGACACGTTGGCGTGTGATGTTCTTGTTATCGGGGGCGGCAATGCGGCACTGTGCGCTGCACTGTCAGCCGCTGAACAGAACGCATCGGTAATTCTGGTCGAAAGTGCGCCGCGCGCCTGGCGAGGGGGCAATAGCAGTCATACTCGCAATTTTCGCTGTATGCACAACGCGCCCACCGATGTGCTGACAGACAAGTATCAGGAAGATGAGTATTTTCAGGATGTGTATCGGGTAACGGGAGGACAAACCAATGAAGAAATGGCGCGCTACGTTATTCGTGAAACCGAGGGCTGTGCGCCGTGGATGAAGGCCAAGGGTGTGCGATTTCAGCCATCGCTGGGCGGCACGCTGCACCTGGGGCGCACCAATGCGTTTTTCCTGGGCGGCGGCAAGGCGCTGGTCAACGCCTATTACAAGGCGGCCGAAAAGGCCGGCGTGCAGATTCTGTACGACACGGAAGCCAAAAAACTGAATTTTTCAGACGGTAAGTGTGTCAGTGTAGAGCTGCTCACAAACGGTCAGACACTGACCATTGCGGGTAAATCCGTGGTGATTGCATCAGGCGGTTTTGAGTCAAATCTTGAATGGCTGGAAGAGGCCTGGGGGCCGGCGGCACGCAATTTCCTGATCCGCGGCACCCGATTCAATCAGGGCGTCATGCTGCGCGAGCTCATGCGCAACAAGGCCTGTATTATCGGCGACCCGACCCAGGGTCATGCCGTGGCCATTGATGCAAGGGCGCCCAAGTATGACGGGGGCATTGTCACCCGTGTAGACTGCGTCTCGCTGGGTATCGTGCTTAACAAGGAAGGGCGGCGCTTTTATGACGAAGGCGAAGATTTCTGGCCCAAACGCTACGCTATCTGGGGACGTCTGGTTGCCCAGCAACCCGATCAGATTGCCTATTGCATTATTGATTCGAAGGCCATTGGCCGGTTCATGCCGTCCGTATTCAAATCCATTTGTGCCGATTCCATTGAAGCGCTCGCGCAAAGCCTGGGGCTGCCGATGAAAACGGCCGTGGAAACGGTGGCCGCCTTTAATGCCGCTGTTGAACCTGGTCAATTCGATCATAGTGTGCTGGACGGTTGCCGCACGCATGGTCTGCAACCGGATAAAACCAACTGGGCGCAAAAAATAGATACGGGGCCGTTTTATGCGTACCCGCTGGCCACCGGGATCACCTTTACCTATATGGGGGTGAAGGTAACGAAAAAGGCGCAGGTCATCATGGACGATGAAACGCTGGCGGACAACGTTTTCGCCGCCGGTGAAATCATGGCGGGAAATATTCTGAGCAAGGGTTACGTGGCTGGTTTCGGGATGGCCATCGGAACCGTATTTGGTCGTATTGCAGGCACGGAGGCAGCAAAACATGCAGCAGCTTGAACATCTTATCGAGGACGCCCGCAACGCGGTGGGGATCTGTAACTCCTGTCGTTATTGCGAGGGCTTCTGTGCGGTCTTTCCAGCACTTGAGCAACGTCTGGATTTTACCCGCGGCGATTTGCATTATCTGGCCAATCTGTGTCACAACTGCAGCGAATGCTATTACGCCTGCCAGTACGCGCCACCGCATGAATTCAATGTCAATCTGCCAGTGCAACTGGCTGCGGTACGCCAGACAACCTATCAGACGTATGCATGGCCCGGCGCCATTGCCCGCGGTTTTGACAAAAGCGGCCTGCTGGCCAGCCTGGGATTTTTGCTTGCGCTTGTCGTGCTGCTGGGTTTAGCAGCGCTTATCGGCGGGCCGCCAATGAATGATCTGAATGGGCAGTTCTATGCCATTTTTCCACATGGTGTGCTGGCCACCGTTTTCGGGCTGGCGGCATTGTGGGTCGTGATTGCAATGGGCATGGGGTTTCGCAATTTCCTGAAGGATGTGGGCGAAAAACCCTCGTTGCTGCTGACCTGGGCGCATGTCCGCCAGGGTCTGTCGGACGCGCTGAGCCTGAAGTATCTGCATGGCAATGTGAAGACCGGCTGCACTTACCCGGACGATAATATTTCGCCCTGGCGTCGCCGCTTTCATCACCTTACCTTTTATGGATTCATGTTGTGTTTTGCCGCCACGGTGTCAGGGACCATTTTCCATTATGTGTTTGGCTGGCAGGCGCCCTATGCATTCTTTAGCCTTCCCAAGCTGACCGGTACCATCGGCGGAATTTCGCTGGCCATGGGTACGGCAGGGCAGTTCTGGCTCAAGCAAAAAGCCGATCCCGATATTCGCAATATCAGGCAAATGGGAATGGACTATGCCTTTATTGCCCAGCTGTTTCTGGCCGCGGTTACCGGCCTGGCCTTGATGGCCTTTCGGGAAACCGCCGCGCTGGCGCCGTTGCTGGTCATTCATCTGGCCGTTATCCTGTCGCTGTTCATTAGCATGCCGTTTGGCAAGTTTGTCCATGGCTTGTACCGCACCGGCGCGCTCATTAAATATGCAAAGGAACAGCCGGCTTCTCACTGAAGTTCCCGGGGTTTGATTTACAATAACTGGTTAATTTTCAGGCAAGTTGAGAATAATCAAACAGAAGGCTGTTCTGCCACCGGCAGGACAGCTAAAATGAAAGACTTGCCGTTCAAACCCCCAAATTCAGTTCTATGTCTCATACCGTTGCCGCCCTATACAAGTTTGTCGATCTCCCCGATTTCGAATCGCTCAAAGAGCCGTTGCAGGCGTTTTGCGAGCGCAATCACGTCAAGGGAACGCTGCTGCTTGCCCGGGAGGGAATCAACGGTACGATTGCCGGTCCCAAGGAAGGAATCGATGCGGTTCTGGCCTACCTTCGCAACGATCCGCGCCTGGCGGACCTGGAGCACAAGGAGTCCTGGTCCGATGAGCGCGATCCATTTCACCGGATGCGTGTGCGGTTGAAAAAGGAAATCGTGACCATGGGGCAGCCCAATGTCAACACCACCAACGCCGGTACCTATGTCCCGCCGGAAAACTGGAACGATCTCATATCCGATCCCGAGGTGGTACTGGTGGACACGCGCAACGATTACGAAGTTGATATTGGCACGTTCAAGGGGGCGGTCAATCCCAATACCGTGACGTTTCGCGAATTTCCCAACTGGGTGCAAAGCCAGGCTACCGAAGGCGGGCTGCTGGACAAAACGAAAGCACGCAAGGTGGCCATGTTCTGCACTGGCGGGATTCGCTGCGAAAAATCCACGGCCTATATGAAATCCTTGGGGTTTGACGAGGTTTACCATCTGCAGGGCGGGATTCTGAAGTACCTTGAAACCGTTTCTCCCGAAAAAAGCCTGTGGGAAGGCGAGTGTTTTGTCTTTGACGAACGCGTCTCTGTCGGCCATGGGCTCAAGCCGGGTCCGTACATTCAGTGTCGCGCCTGCCGTCATCCGCTGAGTGAGCAAGAGCGCGCTTCACCCAAGTACATCCGTGGTGAAAGCTGCCCGCATTGCTGGGACGATAAAACCGAAGAACAACGCGAACGCTTCCGTGAACGGCAGCGCCAAGTCGATCTGGCCGCAGCGCGCCAGGAGGAACATATTGGTGCAGATATGCAGGAGCAGATTCGCCGGCGACGTGCCCTGAAAGCGGCCCGTAAAGAGCAGGCCCGCCAGCGTGCCATGCAAAAACAGGTGCAAAAGGGTGCAAAAACGAGTTGAATATGCTAAAAACTAGTGCATTCCCTAAGTGTCATATATACGAATCACGTGCATAATTTGTTTCATGCAGGTGAGGAGACAAACGCTCTGCATGAGCAGGCTTTACCACTTAATTGGAATATTCGGTTAAGTGCGTGCACGATAGCTGTATCCATAATAAAAATAAACGAAAGGCGGAAAATCAATATAAATTGATTCCGCCTTTCTTTTTGTTGGCTGTGCTTTACATTGTCAGGCTGCGCTTTGAATTCTTGAGTAGCGCTCTGCATCGCCGGCCTGTCGTCCGACTTGTTGGCCAGCCTGTTGCATCAATCGCTTGCAGGCGTTTTTAGCAAAACAATCTGGGCGCCGGCTCCGCCCATATTCTCGGGCGCCGGCGAAAATGCCAGTACGGCATCCATATTTTTCAGCCAGGCCAGCACCTGCTCTTTCAGGACAGCGGTGCCTTGGGCAGAGCCATAGCCTTTGCCGTGCACAATACAGATACAGCGGACCCGATGCGCCAGACAGGAATGAATGAAGCGATCAAAGCGCTCCGCTGCCTGGTCCGAATTGGCGCCATGCAAATCCAGTGTGGCTGCAACCGGCCATTGTCCTGACAACAGTTTCTTGATCAAGTCAACGCTATCGGCCCGCTGCACATAGGCGCCTTCGGGCAGATCCGGGCGACGCCGGCCTTTATCGGCCAGTGATGTGCGTTTTTGCTCGCGTGCGCGAACAGGGGTGGCTGGCTTATGCCGATCAATCGACGGGGCACCCTCGGCTTGAGCCCGTTTGGCACGAAAATACTCGTTATTGCCGTAATCCAGTGCCTGGCGCGCATAGCGGTTGGCTTCAGGTAGCGGCGTAACGGATCTGACCGTTTGACGAAACAGTGCAATATCTTCCGGCGTAAAAACGGCAGACGCAGCGGGATCTGCTGTTGTCTTATTATGTCTGGGCGCGGCCTGCTGTGCCTTGGCGCGACGCGTTTCTTCGCGCACCTTGGATTTTTGCAACTGACGCAGGTCTTCGAGTTTGCCTTTGATGGGGGTAATCATAGCAATTGCGGCCCGCGCCACTGGCTGGGCGGGCCTGTCCTGTTTTATTCAGGCTGGCTTTCGAGCCAGCGCTGTACATCCAGTGCCGCCATGCAACCGGTGCCGGCGCTGGTAATGGCCTGACGGTAAACATGATCCTGCACATCACCCGCGGCGAACACGCCGGGGACCGAAGTCATTGTGGCCAGGCCGCTGTGGCCGCTTTTGGTCACAATATAGCCATTTTCCAACTCCAGCTGGCCCTCGAACAGGGTGGTGTTGGGGTGGTGGCCGATGGCAATGAACACGCCGGTCACAGCGAGGTCTTCCAGGCGTCCGTCCACATGACGCAGCCTTGCGCCGGTCACGCCGCTCTGGTCGCCCAGTACTTCGTCCAGCGTATTGAACAGTTTCAGCGACATGGTTCCGCCATTGACCTTGTCCATCAGCTTGTCAACCAGGATGGGCTCGGCACGGAATGTGTCGCGACGGTGCACCAGCGTCACGTGGCGGCAGATGTTGGATAGATACAAGGCTTCTTCGACAGCAGTATTGCCACCGCCAATTACAGCAACATCCTGGTTCCGATAGAAAAAACCATCGCAGGTGGCGCAGGCGGATACCCCTTTGCCCATGAACGCAGTTTCGGACGGCAGGCCCAGATATTTGGCTGACGAGCCAGTCGCAATGATCAGGGCGTCGCAGGTAAATGTGGTGCCGGACTCTGAGACCAGCCGGAACGGACGCACCGACAGGTCGGCTTCTTTAATGTGTTCCTGAACGATGTCGGTGTTAAAGCGCGTTGCGTGTTCCAGAAAGCGCTGCATCAGGTCGGGGCCCTGCACGCCTTGGGCGTCGGCAGGCCAGTTGTCCACGTCGGTCGTGGTCATGAGCTGCCCGCCTTGTTCCATACCGGTAACCAGCACCGGGTTCAGGTTGGCGCGGGCTGCGTAAACCGCGGCGGTATAGCCAGCCGGCCCGGCGCCCAGAATCAGCACTTTTGCATGTTTGGTTTTGTCAGCCATTGTGTCTTATCCTAAAAATCCAATGGGCAATTATAATAGATCGCTGCGCGGCGCCGTTCAAAACCCCGAAACTGCCACGGTTTTGCCGCGGACCCCAAAAAATGTCGCCGGATGGCGACCTCATCACCGGGAAATACGGATGCTGTCCGACGTGATGTTGCATCATTGACATTCATTAAATGGGGACGAGGCCTGTTAAAACAACAGCTTACAAAGAATTCACAATCAATGAGTATTCGACGGCTAGAATATAAATAACATTTAATATCAATAAGCTATAATGCTTTATTGACCGAATTTATAGTTATGGCACGCACTTCAAATACCGCTCCCACTCGTTCCGCCCGCAATACGCGCAATACCGGGTCACGATCGTCCGCCAGAAATGCGCGCAACGCACAGAATGCCGAACCCAGTCGGCTGGCCGCCATGTTTACGGAAGCCAAATGGGTTCTGTATGCTGCGTTGGCTGCTGCCCTGTCGGTGATGTTGTTTACCTGGCATCCGAATGACCCCGGTTGGGTCAGCACCTCGTCATCCACCCTGGTTCATAACCGGCTGGGTGCGGTGGGTGCGTATGTGTCCGATATCCTGCTGTATCTTTTCGGTTTGTCGGCCTGGTGGTTTGTGGCCTTGTGCCTCAAGCGCATGTGGGTAGGCTACAAATTGCTCATGAGTCGCATTGTGGCCAATTCCGATGCGGCGCTACCGCGCGTGCACTGGGAGCAGGGCGTTGGTTTCGCCTTGCTTTTTGTTGGCTCCATGGGCTTTGAGGCCAGCCAGCTGGCGCACATCGGTTCGCAATTGCCGGGCGGCGCCGGCGGCGTGCTGGGCCAGTATATTGGCAGCCTGTTTGCAACGGCGGTCGGTGTGCCGGGCGCGGTGCTTATCCTGTTTTTCATGGTCGTGCTGGGCTTGGGTCTGTTTCTGGATTTTTCCTGGTTGTCGCTGGCTGAAAAAATCGGCTCGGGTATACAGCGCGTGCTCAATGCGCTGATCAATCTGAAGACCGCCCGCCAGGACCGCAAGGTGGGCGAAATTGCTCAAGTGGCGCGAGAAGAGCAGGTGGTGGTGCAAAAAGGACAGTTGGTGCACGAGACTTCGGTGCGCATTGAGCCGCAGATTACGGTGTTTCCCACCTCCGAGCGCGTGGTCAAGGAAAAACAGCGCACGCTGTTTGAGCCGCCCAAGAATGCCAGCGGAGAGCTGCCGGCACTGGAACTGCTTGATCCTCCTGGCGAAAATATCGAATCGGTTTCGCCTGAGACCATCGAATATACGTCGCGCCTGATCGAGAAAAAACTGCGCGACTTTGGCGTGCAGGTTACCGTGGTTGCCGCGCAGGCCGGACCGGTTATTACCCGTTATGAAATAGAACCGGCCACCGGCGTCAAGGGCAGCCAGATCGTCAACCTGTCCAAGGATCTAGCGCGCGCGCTCAGTCTGGTCAGCATTCGCGTGGTTGAAACCATTGTCGGAAAAAACCTGATGGGCCTGGAATTGCCCAACCCGCGGCGACAGATGGTTCGGCTATCGGAAATCATTGGCTCCAAGACCTATCATGACAACGCCTCGTCACTGACGATGGCGCTGGGCAAGGACATTGCTGGCAATCCGGTGGTTGCCGATCTGGCCAAAATGCCTCACTTGCTGGTTGCCGGTACGACCGGATCGGGCAAGTCGGTCGGTATCAACGCCATGATTATTTCCCTGCTATATAAGGCCGACGCTTCCCAGGTCCGTCTTATTCTCATTGATCCGAAAATGCTGGAAATGAGCATTTATGAGGGCATCCCGCATCTGCTGGCGCCTGTGGTAACCGACATGCGCCAGGCCGCCAATGCGCTGAACTGGTGTGTGGGAGAGATGGAAAAACGCTACAAGCTCATGAGTAAAATGGGCGTGCGCAATATCAGCGGCTTCAACAGCAAAATCCGCGAGGCCGCCAAAAAAGGCGACTCCATTCCCAATCCGTTCTCACTGACGCCGGAAGAGCCCGAGCCGTTGAAAACACTACCCATGATCGTGGTGGTGATCGACGAGCTGGCCGACCTGATGATGGTGGTGGGCAAGAAAATTGAAGAGCTTATCGCCCGTTTGGCACAAAAGGCGCGGGCTGCCGGTATCCACCTGATTCTGGCGACACAGCGCCCCAGCGTGGATGTGATTACCGGTCTGATCAAGGCCAATATTCCCACGCGTATCGCGTTTCAGGTGTCCTCCAAAATTGACTCGCGCACCATTCTTGATCAGATGGGCGCCGAGGCGTTGCTGGGCCAGGGCGATATGCTGTATCAGCCGCCCGGCACCGGCTTGCCCAATCGGGTGCACGGTGCGTTCGTAGACGATGACGAAGTGCATCGCGTGGTAGATTATCTCAAAGAGCAGGGCGAGCCCGATTATATTGATGGCCTGCTAGAAGGTGGCGTTGGCGGCGAAACCGGTGATGGCGTAGGCAGTGTGACCGGCTTTACCGATAATGAGTCGGATCCCCTGTATGACCAGGCCGTAGCCGTGGTGTTGAAAAACCGCCGCGCGTCAATCTCGTCGGTTCAACGGCATCTTCGCATCGGCTATAACCGCGCTGCACGGCTGCTGGAGCAGATGGAGCAGTCTGGCATTGTGTCTACCATGCAGTCCAATGGCAACCGGGAAATTCTGGTGCCCGCCGGACAGGAAGAACCGGACGCTTAAAGTTTGCGTGCAAGGCATAAGACCAGCCTGTAATACGCAGTAACCGCAAGTTCCTGCTCACGGCATCCCTAAAGGATGCCGTAAGTATTTGCAGCCACCGTGAAATTACAGTAGTGCAATTGTATTTACGATTTCGTTACATCCTTTCTTGCCCTGTTAATGGTAAAACAGGTCATGTTTCCGGTGGTATTCACAGGGCATTGCCCGGCTGCCGGAAGGAACAACAACAGGAGTTCATTCATGAAAAAAACGTTACTTGCAGTCTGCCTGGCGATGGTTGCGACGGTCCCTGTCTCGACACTGGCGCAGGACATCAAGGTGAACCCTGATATGATGAATCCGGATGCCGGCCTGTCAACGACGCTTGAGGGCGTGACATTCGAGAAGATTCCCGAGGTCCAGAACACGCAGCAGACGGACGCCCGGCAACAATTGAAGGATTTTGTGGCGCAGGTCAAATCGGCCAGCGGCGAGTTCGCCCAGAAAACATCCGGCGGCAAGGGCAAGAGCAGGGCGGCCCAGACCGGTACCTTCTCTTTTGAGCGTCCGGGAAAATTCAACTGGAGCGTGGTCAAGCCCTATGCGCAGAGTGTGATTTCCGACGGCAAAACCGTCTATCAATATGATCCCGATCTGCGCCAGGTCACGGAACGCCCGGTGAGCAAAGCGGTCGGTGCCTCGCCCGCGGCCATTCTGTTCGGTTCCGGTACGCTGGACGATTCTTTCAAACTGTCTGCGCTGCCTGATAACCAGGGCATGGTGTGGATGCGCGCAACCCCCAACGTGTCTGACGCCGGGTTGACACATGTGGACATCGGCTTTGCCAATAACCTGCCGGCCGAGCTGATCATTCTGGATTCTTTCGGACAGACCACGTCGATCAAATTGCGTAATTTCAAAAGCAACGCGAAAATTCCAGCCAGTGCCTACCAGTTCAAGGCCCCCCCTGGCGTAGATACCGTTAAAATGTAGGCTGTCAAAGGGCCTGTGCCCTTACCGCAGTCCAGTTCAAGGGGCCGTTGCGACGGCCCTTTTGCACAATGCTGCGGTTTACCGACGTGCGCAGTGGTTCTGGAAACCCAATATATTTATGAGTGATTTTTCCGATAGCGATCTGTTCAATGGCGCCGGCGCGGGCGCGAATGCCCCGCTGGCCGAAAGACTGCGTCCGCGCAATATAGATGAGGTCATCGGGCAGTCGCATTTGCTGGGGCCTGACAAGCCGTTGCGTGTGGCGTTCGAGGCGCGTCGTCCGCACTCCATGATTTTCTGGGGGCCGCCGGGCGTAGGCAAAACCACGCTGGCGCGCCTGATGGCTGACGGTTTTGATGCGCATTTTATTGCCATCTCTGCGGTGCTCGGCGGCGTCAAGGACATTCGCGATGCCGTCGTCAAAGCACAGGTAGCTCAGGCGCAGGGACGCAAAACCATTCTTTTTGTGGACGAGGTGCATCGCTTTAACAAGGCGCAGCAGGATGCATTCCTGCCCTATGTGGAAAGCGGGCTCTTCACCTTCATTGGCGCCACCACTGAAAACCCGTCGTTTGAAGTCAATTCGGCGCTGTTGTCGCGCGCTCAAGTCTATGTGCTCACCTCGCTGTCGGACGAGGAACTGGGCCTGTTGCTGGTGCGCGCCAAAGAAAGTGGCGCGATTGACCTGGACTTTGACGAGCCGGCCGTTGCGGTGCTGACCGGCTATGCCGATGGCGATGCCAGGCGGTTTCTGAATTTGCTGGAGCAGACCAGCACGGCTGCCACTGCGGCACAGGTAACGCAGATCACCCCCGAGTTCATGCAAAACGCGCTCACGCTGAATCTGCGTCGTTTTGACAAGGGCGGCGATAGCTTCTATGACCAGATCTCCGCGCTGCACAAGTCGGTAAGAGGCTCTCATCCCGATGCAGCGTTGTATTGGTTCACCCGCATGCTCGATGGCGGCGCCGATCCCAAGTATCTGTCGCGCCGCATTGTACGTATGGCCTGGGAAGATATCGGCCTGGCCGATCCGCGCGCCATGCAAATGGCCAACGAAGCGGCCGCTACCTATGAGCGCCTGGGGTCTCCGGAAGGTGAGCTTGCGCTGGCGCAGGCGGTCATCTATCTGTCCGTTGCGGCCAAGAGCAACGCGGGCTACAACGCCTACAATCAGGCACGCGCTTTCGTGAAGCAGGATAAATCGCGGGAAGTGCCGGTACATCTGCGCAATGCGCCCACCAAGCTGATGAAGGAACTGGGCTACGGGCATGAGTATCGCTATGCGCATGACGAGCCCGATGCCTATGCCGCCGGCGAGACTTATCTGCCCGACGGCATGCGCGAACCGGGCTGGTATCGTCCGGTGCAACAGGGACTGGAAACGAAAATCACGGAAAAGCTCAAGTACCTGCGCTCGCTTGACCGTGAGGCGCGGCAAAATAAAAAGCGCTAAATAAATAGCTCAAAAGTGCCAAGCTCACTGCCCGCCAGTGCCTCGCACCGGTACCTGCCTTCGTCTCTTTTATATGTCAGCTGAAATGCCGTTGCATAAATATCTGGCAAGAGGATGTAATATATCTGGCAAGGGACTGTAATAAAGTAACCCTTTGCGCTGTCCAGGGAGTAAGTTAAATATTGCCGGCAGCAGCTATCGGTCAGGCCCCGGCTGCCGCGTATCCATTTGCCATTGGCGCCGGACGCGAGGTGTGGTAGCTTACGTTATCAATAACAGGAGCGAGAGCATGAAAAATACCGATATAGCGACACTGGCCAGTGCAGTCGCATTGGCGCTGGGTATGCATTCGGCGATGGCAGCAGACATGACGATGGATGCCGAAGGCAAAGTGTCTCAAAAGCCGGCGCAGCAAGCCGGCGCCGGCCCTGCGCCCACCTCGGGGTGGGAAAAACTCAGTAAAAATAAAAACTGGAAACCGGCGGCGCCAGCCGCGGATCAGCGCCATCACAACGACATGAAATCGAAAACCAGGGCGGCCCCTTAATCTTAATGCCACGTGTCCTGGCCAGAGTAGGGCAATCGCTGCGCACGCTGGCAAAGACCGGCAAAAGGATATCCGGGGCCGGATCAGACTCGCATCTATCAGGCTTGCCGGACAAAGTGCCGTGTAAACACGTCCGATCTGACAGCTATAAATCTGGCATGCCAGATAAGCAGGATAAGATGCGCACGTGAAATCAGGCACGGCCAAACCGACAGGGCAGAGTATTGTGATACCCGTGCTGCAGGGTTCGCGGGGGCGCAAAACATTACACCATTACCGGCGAGGGCCCGCGCAGGCTCGGCGATAACGCCGGGACGTTCTGATCCATCCAGCCAGGGGCACTAATCGTGATGCGTCGCCACCAGCTTGCTGGCCGGTGCCGCAGCGCCAAGCACGGCAACCTGCTCGTGCAAACCAACAGCCATGCGCTTGCAGCAAGCGGCGCGCGGTGTCCGGGCCGGGGGGCTGGCAAGGTCATTACCTTGGGGCTGGCACCCTGTTGTCTTTGTACCGCTTACTTGATTTTTCTCCGGTAAAACCGGTTGCGGGTACGCGTTGTTCGGTCTGCGGCCCCACCGGGCGCGTATAGCTGTATATAATGATTACCCTATACTTCTCCCACACGAAACCAGAAAAATATCATGTTAGATCCTGTTTTACTGCGAAAAGAGCTTCCCCTTGTCATCGCCGCGCTCAAGCGCCGCAACGTCGATTTTGATCAGGCTCGTTTCAATCAGCTCGAAGCCCGCCGCAAAGAGGTGCAAATCCAGACCGAGACCCTGCAGGCGCAGCGCAATGCGCTGGCCAAGCAAATCGGCCAGCTCAAGTCGCGGAAAGAAGACGCCAGCGCAGTCATGGCCGAATCACAGGCATTGCCCGGCAAACTCAAGGCGCTGGAAGAAGAGCTGGCTGGTATTCGCAGCGAACTGGATGGCTGGCTCATGACGATTCCCAACCTGCCGCACAGCTCTGTGCCCCAGGGCAAGGACAGTGACGACAACGTTGAGGTCCGGCGCTGGCTGGGCACCCAGGCGGGCTACGTGACCGATCACAGCGAACCGCCAACCAAAGGTTTCGAGGCCCAGGATCATGTTACGGTGGGCGAACGTCTTGGCCTGGAATTTGATACTGCAGTCAAGCTCACAGGCGCGCGCTTTTCTTTCATGCGCGGCGGCATGGCGCGTCTGCATCGTGCGCTGGCCCAGTTCATGCTGGATTTGCACACGAACGAGCATGGCTATACCGAATGCTACACACCGTATATTGTCAACAGTTCAACCCTGCTGGGCACCGGCCAGTTGCCCAAGTTCAAGGATGATATGTTCTGGGTGACCAAGGGTGGCGAAGACGAACCACAGACCGATCAGCAGGGCAAGCCGATCGAGAAGGAAGATCTTTATTTGATCTCAACATCGGAAATTACGCTGACCGCCACCGTCAAGAACGAAATTGTGCCGGGCGCCAGCCTGCCTTTGCGTCTGACGGCGCATACACCGTGTTTTCGCTCTGAAGCAGGCAGCGGCGGCCGTGATACCCGGGGGATGATCCGTCAGCATCAGTTCGACAAAGTGGAAATGGTGCAGATAGTCCATCCAGACACCTCCTATGATGCGCTGGAGCAAATGGTGGGTCATGCTGAAAAAGTGCTGCAGTTGCTGCAACTACCTTACCGCGTCATGCAGTTGTGTACCGGCGACATGGGTTTTGGCGCCGCCAAGACTTACGACCTGGAAGTCTGGATTCCGGCGCAGAACACCTGGCGCGAGATTTCCTCGGTCTCCAATTGTGAGGCATTCCAGGCCCGACGCCTGCAGGCGCGTTTTCGTAACGAACAGGGCAAAACAGAATATCTGCATACGCTCAACGGTTCCGGCCTGGCAGTGGGACGCACGCTGGTCGCGCTTATTGAAAACTATCAGCAGGCCGACGGCAGCATCGAAATTCCGGCGGCATTGCGCCCCTACATGGGTGGTCTGGCGCGTCTGACCCCTGCTGCTTAAGTTATGTTGGTCAAGCCCCGCCGGGCCGCTGTGCCCGGCGGGCGGGCCCGATTTGCCATGATGTATTGACGACGTTCCGGCCCCCTGACGGAAGCGGCGTTCTTTCCTGATTCATCAAACATTCCATTCAAGGTTGTCCGTCATGCTTTTCCTGCTTTCCCCTGCCAAAAAACTCGATTACGACTCTCCTGTTTCTACCAACACCCATACCCAGCCACTTTTTATCAAACGGTCCGCAGAACTGATCAAAGTGCTCAGAACCAAGGGCGTCGACGATATTGCCGGACTTATGAAGCTGAGCCCGGCGTTGTCCGAACTGAACGTACAACGGTACTCGGAGTGGAAACCCAGATTTGATCAGGAAAACGCCCGTCAGGCCGTGCTGGCCTTCAATGGCGACGTGTATGAAGGCCTGGCTGCGGCGACGCTGAGCGAATCACAGTTGACATGGGCCCAGGAACACGTGGCCATTCTGAGCGGCCTGTATGGCGTGCTACGTCCGCTTGACCTGATGCAACCCTATCGGCTGGAAATGGGCACTCGCCTGCAGACCAGTCGTGGCAAGAATCTGTATGAGTTTTGGGGTTCTGAAATCGCTCAATACCTGAATGAGCGTCTGGCCGAGCAGACTTCGCGCATCGTGATCAACCTGGCCTCTGAAGAATATTTCAAAGCGGTCGACCAAAAAGCGCTGGATGCGCGCGTTGTCCAGTGTGTCTTCCAGGACTATAAGAACGGTGTTTATAAAATTATCAGTTTCAACGCCAAGCGCGCGCGCGGGCTCATGGCGCGGTTTGCCATTGAGACCAAAGCGAAAACGCCGGCGGCCCTGAAAAAATTCAATGGTCAAGGCTATGCCTTTGCCGCCGAGGAGTCCACGGAAGACAAGCTGGTCTTCCGGAGAAAACAATGAGCCGCCAGGCTGCAATAAGGATTTTTGTACTTTTTGCACTGGGCTACTTCCTGTCCTATGTGTATCGCGGCCTGAATATCGGCTTTGCGCCGTTCCTGTCGCGCGAAATGAATCTGACTGCCAGCGACCTGGGGCTGCTGACCAGTTTTTACTTTATCGGCTTTGCCCTGGCCCAGCTTCCGGCCGGGCTGGCGCTGGACCGCTATGGCGCACGCCGCACCGATGCCATCCTGCTACTGGTGGCTGCGGCCGGGACGGTGCTTTATGGTATGACGCACACCATGCAGGGGCTGATTATCGGCCGCATCATGATCGGCGTGGGCGTCTCGGTCTGTCTAGGCGCCGGCTTCCTGGCGATTGCCCAGAATTTTCCGTCCTCGCGCTGGCCGCTGCTCAATGGCCTGATGGTGGCGCTGGGTGGCATGGGCGGGGTAGTGGTCGGCACGCCGCTGGCGGTATTGCTAACGCAATACACCTGGCGTGAAATCAGCGTGGGCATGGCCGTGTTCACCGTTGCCGTGGCTATTGTCATCTGGCTGCTGGTGCCCGAATCGAAGCAGCGGATGGCGCCGCATGAGCCGGTATCCAAGCAGATCCATGGCGTTCGTATTATCTTGAAGAACGCAGTGTTCTGGCGCGTGGTGCCTTTTCCGTGCGCCGTGGGTGGCGCTTTCTATGCGGCCCAGTCGCTGTGGGTCAAACCGTATCTGACCGATGTCTCCGGATTGACGGCGCGTCAAGCTGACAGCCTGGTGTCCATGCTGGGGCTGACCATGGTGGCCGGCACGGTCATCACCGGCCTGGTGGCGCGCCGCATCGAGCGCTACGGCCTGGGCCTGCGTGCCTTTTGCGGGCTGGGAATGACGCTGTTCGTGCTGGTGCAGTTGCTGATTCTGTTCCGGGTGCCCGTTTCGCCGGCGCTGATCTGGGGCGCTTACGGGTTTCTTGCCGCCAGTTGTATTCTTGCCTATGCCTTGCTGGCCGAGGTATTTCCACGCAAGGTTGTAGGCCGCGTGACGACCGCCTTCAACATGATTTTTTTCATCAGCATTTTTTCCATGCAGGTTGGCGTAGGATTCGTGCTGGATTTCTGGCCCGCAAATAACGGTCATTATCCTGCCGTGGCGCACCTGACCGGCTGGGGCATCATGATTGCAATCCAGCTGCTGTCGGCGATCCTCTATTTCTGGCCCGGCGCCCTTAACGTGGATGAGCAGCTGTTCGAATAGATGGCCATAGGTGTCACACGCATGGAGCGTGGCAGCGGGCCGCCATGGAGCAGGGCCAGCAGTGTAACGCCAAGCTGCGCAGTCAATAACGATAAACGATAAGTGATTAACGATTAACGATGTGCCATGTATGAATGCGCTCGTGCCGGCCTGCTGATTGGCTTCCCGATCCTGTCGACAGGGTATGTCGCGATTACATCAAGCCAATATTGGTCGCTTGCTGGCGGATGCGCAGCGCGGCCTGCTGCATCTGTTTGAGCGGAAAGACCAGGCTGCCGTACTGACCCTCGGTTTCAATTTGCGAAGGCGCCTCGGTAATGGCTTGTGCCTCCTTGTCCAGCAAGTCAGACACGTTGGAGAGGGTCTGCTGCATATTGGGCGGTATTTTGTCCAGGCCGGCCAGGACCGGCGCAATGGCGGCGATCTGACTGGCCACGGCGTCGGTCTGCACCAGAATCGTATTCAATTCCTTAATATGGATCTGCTTGGATTTGGGTTCGTTCATCATCCGGTAGAAACTGTCTGCGAACGCGCCAAAGGTCGTGTGCATATTCTTGCGAGACAGCTGCGCCTGCACATAGCGTTCGTTGTCTGCCGATGACACTTTCTGCTCCGGATCGGCGTGAACCGAATTGATGTACGCCTGCACGGCCAGAATGTAGTCATGCGCCGCCGCAATGGCCTCCTGCGCCAGCGGCATGATGCGCTGCTTCTCCCACCAGGGAAGAATCGACCCGCAGACAAATGCCAGCGCGCAACCGGCCAGGGTGTCCAGCGCGCGTTCGCCGATAATCAACAGGTTGCCCGGGCTCAGGAAGTGAAAGGCGATCAGAATATAGATCGTCATCAACAGCGAGCTAAGCGGATAGTTGGTCAATACGAACGCATTGCCCAGCACCATCGCCGGAATCATGATGGCAATAAGAATAAACGGATTGCTGGTCAGGTTAAATAGCGCAATGGTGATCAGGCAACCGGCCAGCGTGCCGGCCAGGCGGCCGATCGTGCGCTGGCGGGTCAGCGCGAACCCGGGCCGCATGATAATGAGCAATGTCAGGATGATCCAGTAACTGTGCGAGGTAAATGTGCGCACAATCTCCGAGTGACCATAGACCAGGCTGACGACAGTAGAAATGAGCAACACCAGGGTGACCACGAATGTGGTGCGCAAGGCGTAGCGGAAAATGGACGAGCTCAGATTCAGATTGCGCTTCAAGGGGGTCAGCGTAATGGCTTGCGGCGTAATAAAACGGCGCAGCGAGCTATCGCGCTTCAGGCTATCGACGGGTTCAAGCCGCATGCCGCGCAGATTATCGGCAATGCGGTCCACAAACCGGCTGGCATTACGCAGGCGGCGCACAATCTGCACCAGCAGCAGATAGGTCTCCGGTTCAGTACGCTGGATGCCATCCTGTTTCAGTTGCAGCAGTTCGTATTCCATGGCGCGCAACTCCGCCCGGACGCTGTTGCGATAATCCACCGGCTTGTTTCGCGCCAGGCTATAGGCGGTCCGATTCAGGGTGCGACTGATCTTGAACAGGGTGTCGCGCATGAACAGCAAGATGTCGTGGTCCTGAAAGCGCGCACGCAAGGTGGCATAGTCGGTCTGCGACGCCACCATGGTATCGAGCAGGGCAATCATGTCGATAAAGACATTCCACAGCAAAATACGCTGCTGGTCGCTGGCGTCGTTGTCGCGGGGCAGATTGCGCAGCACGACATCGCGTGCGCTCTGGTGCTGCTCTGTCATTGCGATCATTTGCGGGATCAGCCGCCGGTAGCTGTCATCCAGGTTTTTATGGGTGTCGTAAAAATCGGCGCGCGTGCTCACGTAAGCGGCGGTGGCATACAGGGCGGCAGACAGGGTCTGCCTTTCTTCGCGCAGCTTGAACAGGTGACTGATGGACGTGCTGTACAGTATGTAGAAAACACCGCCCATGGCCGTGTAGCTGGTATGGGTGAGCGCCTCGCCGACCGACATGGGGGTGTGCATGGATAGCATCATCTGCAGCAGGCACCCGAATCCGATCAGTCCCCCGCGCCGGCCATAGACCGACAGCATGGAATAGAAGAATACCTGGGCCGACACCACCAGCCAGAGCAGGGCGGGATAGGGGCTTGCCAGCCCGGTGATCAATCCCGAGATCTGTCCCAATAGGATACCGCCCAGCATTTCATTCAGCCGCGAGCGCTTGGTGCCGCCTACCTGATCAATAATGGCCGGACACAGGGCCCCGATGGCCAGCGCCACGCCTATCGTGGGCTGGTTGAAAAAACCTGCCATTACCAGTACCGGCAGCAGCACCCCCGTGGCTTGGCGCGTTCCATGAAAAAAATTGGAACTGTAGAAGAATTTGACGAAATTTTCCGCGCGAATATCCATACACCAAACCAGTGAAAAGACGCAGGCTCCCGAGTGCCGATCGCTGGCAGGCGACAGGCGGTGCCCAAAGAGGCGACACAGCAAAGAGCCCTATTGTACCGCCGGGCGGCGATAAATTTGTGCATAATGAATATTCCCGATTGCGTTTGGTGTTGCAATGCGGTACATTTGAGGACTATACCTGCGCACAATCCGTCGCCGGTATTTACGGACACCCTGTTTTAGCTATCCGCTTCAATTGCAGTGCGCCTAAATGAATGAACAATAGCGGTTATTCGTGCCAAAAGTGTGAATAAACGTCTCCATTTCGAACTCTCCCGCACCCAGTGTGCGCGCAGACCCAGATTGATGGCCAGGCTGGTACATCAATGTCTGCAGGTGGCGTTCCTCCGTGAGGAACAAAGCGCTGCAGATGTTGACGGATCCCGCCAAAGCCTAGGTCACAGGACCAATCAACGCGGGAATGCTGGTTATGAAAGGAAATAACATGGAACTCAATGGCGCCGATATCGTCGTGCGCTGCCTGGCCGAAGAGGGCGTCGAGCACGTTTTCGGTTATCCTGGCGGCGCGGTGCTCTACATTTACGACGCAATCTACAAGCAGAAAGATTTCAAGCATATTCTGGTGCGACACGAGCAGGCTGCTGTGCACGCTGCCGATGCCTATTCGCGCTCTTCTAATAAAGTAGGGGTGTGTCTGGTCACCAGCGGCCCGGGCCTGACCAATGCGGTCACCGGCATTGCCACTGCCTACATGGATTCCATACCGCTGGTCATCATCAGCGGACAGGTGCCCACCAAGGCCATTGGCGAAGACGCCTTCCAGGAATGCGATACGGTCGGTATTACCCGGCCCTGCGTCAAACACAATTTCCTGGTTCGCGACGTAAGAGATCTGGCCGATACGATGCGCAAGGCATTTTTCATTGCCCGCACTGGCCGCCCCGGCCCGGTTCTGGTCGATATCCCCAAGGATATCTCCATGACCATGTGCAAATACGCGCCGCCCAAGTCTGAAGTCAAGATGCGCTCCTACGCACCGGTGGTCAAGGGCCACCTGGGGCAGATCAAAAAGGCCGCCCAGTTACTGGCGGGCGCCGAGCGTCCCATGATTTACGCGGGCGGCGGGGTCATCCTGTCCGACGCTTCCGATGAGCTACGCGAATTGGTGCGGCTCAGCGGTGCACCGGTAACTACCACTCTGATGGCGCTGGGCGCGCAGAACCCGGATTCCGATCAGTATCTGGGCATGCCGGGCATGCATGGCACGTATGAAGCCAATATGTCCATGCAGAACTGCGATGTGCTGATCGCTGTCGGCGCGCGCTTTGACGACCGCGTGATCGGCAATACCAAGCACTTTGCACAAGCCCAGCGCAAGATCGTTCATATCGATATCGATCCATCGTCCATTTCCAAGCGGGTCAAGGTTGATATCCCCATTGTGGGCAATGTCAGGGAAGTGCTGCAGGAAATGAACCCGCTGGTTGCAGACGCGCTGGCCGAACAAAAAAGCAGCCGCTCATTGCAGGCCTGGTGGAAGCAGATCAACGACTGGCGTGGCCGCGATTGCCTGAAATACGATCATGGCAGTGAACTGATCAAGCCGCAGTTTGTCATCGAAACGCTGTGCAAGGTCACCGAAGGCAACGCCTTCGTCACCTCGGACGTGGGCCAGCACCAGATGTGGGCGGCGCAATATTATCGATTCAACCATCCGCGGCGCTGGATCAACTCCGGCGGTTTGGGCACCATGGGCGTCGGCCTGCCGTACGCCATGGGTGTGCAGATGGCGCATCCCGACGCGCAAATTGCCGTCGTGACCGGCGAAGCGTCGATTCAGATGAACATCCAGGAACTGGCTACCTGCACGCAGTATCATTTCACGCCTAAAGTGCTGTGCCTGAACAACCGTTATCTTGGCATGGTGCGGCAATGGCAGGAAATCGACTATCAGTCGCGCTACTCCGAGTCGTACATGGACTCGATCCCCGACTTCGTCAAACTGGTCGAAAGCTATGGCCACATTGGCCTGCAGATCGATAAGCCGGCAGATGTCGAGCCGGCTATCAAGGAAGCTTTCGGCAAGCACAAAGACCGTCTGGTCTTCCTGGACTTCATCACTGACCGGACCGAAAACGTCTGGCCAATGGTCAAGGCAGGCAAGGGCCTGACCGAAATGTTGCTGGGTTCAGAAGACTTGTAAGGGGAAACCATGAAACACATTATCTCCATTCTGCTGGAAAATGAACCCGGTGCGCTGTCCCGCGTGGTGGGCCTGTTCTCGGCCAGGGGCTACAACATTGAAACGCTCACTGTTGCGCCGACCGAAGACGCGACGTTGTCGCGCCTGACGATCATGACTGCGGGCTCTGACGATGTCATCGAACAGATCACGAAACACTTGAACCGGCTGGTCGATGTGGTTAAAGTAGTCGATCTGACTGAAGGGGCTCACGTCGAGCGTGAACTCATGCTGGTCAAAGTTCGCGCCGTGGGCAAGGAGCGTGAAGAAATCAAGCGCCTGGCCGACATCTTCAGGGGGCATATTGTGGATGTGACCGATAAGTCCTACACAATCGAACTGACGGGTGTACAGGAAAAAATCCAGGCGTTTCTGTCTGCGCTGGATCGCAGTGCGATCCTGGAAACTGTTCGTACAGGCGTGTCAGGTATCGGGCGCGGCGAACGTATCCTGCGGGTGATTTAATCTGGTGGTAAGCGCGGTAAGCAGACATTCAAAACAAATTTAACTAAATTCTTGAGGCTTTAAATGAAAGTTTTTTACGACAAAGATTGTGACCTGTCCCTGATCAAAGGGAAAAATGTTGCCATTATCGGTTATGGTTCCCAGGGGCACGCCCACGCACTGAATCTGCATGAGTCCGGCATCAACGTCACCGTTGGCCTGCGCAAAAATGGCGCATCATGGAACAAGGCTGCCAATGCCGGTTTGAAAGTGGCTGAAGTGGCCGACGCCGTTAAGACGGCCGATCTGGTCATGATCCTGTTGCCCGATGAAAACATCGCCCAGGTATACAAAGAACACGTCCATGGCAACATCAAGGCCGGCGCTGCATTGGCTTTCGCCCATGGCTTTAACGTTCATTATGGTCAGGTTGTGCCCCGTGACGATATCGACGTCATCATGATTGCGCCCAAAGCGCCCGGTCACACTGTTCGCGGCACCTATTCACAGGGCGGCGGCGTACCATCCCTGATCGCCGTGCACCAGGACAAATCCGGTGCTGCGCGTGATGTAGCGCTATCCTACGCCAGCGCAATCGGCAGTGGTCGCGCCGGTATCATTGAAACCAACTTCCGTGAAGAAACCGAAACCGATCTGTTCGGCGAACAGGCCGTGCTTTGCGGTGGCGCCGTGGAACTGATCAAAGCTGGTTTCGAGACCCTGGTGGAAGCCGGTTATGCGCCTGAAATGGCCTACTTCGAATGCCTGCACGAACTCAAGCTCATTGTTGACCTGATCTACGAAGGTGGTATCGCCAACATGAACTACTCCATCTCCAATAATGCCGAGTATGGTGAGTACGTGACCGGCCCGCGCATTGTGACTGACCAAACCAAACAAGTCATGCGCGAGGTGCTGAAAGACATCCAGACGGGCGAATACGCGAAAAGCTTTATCATTGAAAACGCCGCCGGTGCACCAACACTGACGTCACGTCGTCGCATCAATGCCGAATCAGACATCGAAGTGGTTGGCGAAAAACTGCGTGCCATGATGCCTTGGATCGCCAAAAACAAACTGGTTGATCAAACCAAAAATTAAGAGTAGGCTTTTGCGCCAGAGGCTGGTTTTTCAGTTCTGGCGCAGGGCGACTGCCAAATGGTGGGCGCCAGGGCGCACAAAAAACAGGTATGCATCCGGTTCCGTCATAGACGGGAGTGCGTCATATCCTGGTTCAAAACCTCTGTTTATCAGGGGTTTTCTCTATTTTAAGGTCGGCAAGCTATGAATATCAAAACCCTTATCGCGGCAGGCGTACTGGCCGTTAGCGCGTTTGGCGCACCTGCCTTTGCTCAGGAAGTGCTCAAAGTGGGCGTCGAAGCCCTGTATCCGCCATTTGAAAGCAAAACGCCCGACGGCAAGCTGGTTGGTTTTGACGTCGAGCTCAATGATGCGGTCTGTGCCCAGCTGCAGGCCAAGTGCGAATGGGTCGAGACCAGCTTTGACGGGCTGATCCCAGCACTGAATGCACGTAAATTTCATTACATCAACTCGGCGATGAATATTACCGAGCCGCGCCAGAAGGTCATAGACTTCACGGTGCCCATCTACGATGTTCCAAGCCAGCTGATTGCCAGAAAAGGATCGGGCTTGCAGGCCACGCCGGAAAGTCTGAAATCCACCGTTGTAGGGGTATTGCAGGGATCGGCGCAGGAAGCCTTCGTCAAAAAACACTGGGCATCCAAGGGTGTAAAAATCGTCTCATACGCCTCACAGGATCAGATTTATCAGGATCTGCAAAGCAATCGTATCCAGGCGGCTGTGCAGAAAACGCCAAGCGCGGTGAGTGCCTTTCTGGAAAAGCCCGCAGGCAAGGACTACGAGATCACGGGCGCACCGCTTGACGATAGCTCGGTATTGGGTGTTGGTACCGGTTTCGGTATACGCAAGGGCGACGATGAACTTAAAAAGCGTCTTGATGGCGCGATTGATGCCCTCAAGAAAGATGGTACGATAAGCAAACTTACCCAAAAATATTTCAACGCCGACTGGGTCGCCAAATAGGTCGAGAGCGCAGCAAGCGCAACCGGCCCGGGCGGCCGGTTTTTTTCATTCCGTTTATCAGGTAACGATCATGCAGATCCGTTCGAAGCTACCCGCCGTGGGCACCACTGTTTTCAGCGTCATCGGTGATCTTGCCGAGCGTCATCAGGCTATCAATCTGGCGCAGGGAGCGCCTAACTTCCCGTGTGCGCCCGAACTGATCGATCATGCGATCGACGCCATGTCCGAAGGGCACAATCAATATTCTCCCATGATTGGCATTGAGCCATTGCGCAGCAAGATTGCTGAAAAAATCCAGCTGCTGTATGGCCACAGTTATGATGAGCTCAACGAAGTCACGGTCATGGGCAGCGCCAGTGAAGCGCTTTATTGCGCCATTGCGGCGTTGATCCATCCGGGCGATGAGGTGATTTATTTCGAACCGTGTTTTGACAGCTACGCGCCTATCGTCAAATTGCAAGGGGCCGTGCCGGTAGGCATCAAGCTGCTGCCGCCCGGCTACGGTATAGACTGGGACGCAGTGCGCGACGCCGTCAATGACCGCACGCGCATGATTATCATCAATTCACCCCATAATCCCAGCGGCGCCGTGCTGTCTGACGCCGATATCGCCGCGCTGCAGGATATCGTGGCAGACACCAATATCATCATTCTGTCGGATGAAGTCTACGAACATGTGGTCTTCGATCAGGACATTCACCGCAGCATGTCCCGTTACGACGGGCTGCGCGAGCGTGCTGTGGTTGTGACTTCCTTTGGCAAGACGTTTCATGTGACAGGGTGGCGTATCGGCTATTGCGTCGCACCCGCGGCAATCACGGCTGAAATACGCAAGATTCATCAATTTCTCATGTATTGCGCTGATACGCCCATGCAGTATGCGCTGGCGGCCATGATGGAGACGCCCAATCATTACCTGAACCTGTCCACCATCTATCAGGAAAAGCGCGATTTGCTGGCCCACGCACTCAAAGATTCGAAATTCGAACTTCTGCCGAGCAAGGGCAGTTTTTTCATGCTTGCTCGCTTCCATCACTTCAGTTATTTGTCCGACGTACAACTGGTACGCAAGCTGATCGAAGAATTCGGCGTGGCAACCATTCCCGTATCGGCGTTTTATTCCGATGGAACCGATCTGGGCGTCATCCGCCTGTCGTTTTCAAAGGATGACGCCACTCTGGAAGAGGGTGCAAAACGTCTTTGCAAATTATGATATTCATCAGTTATCTCGTTCAAGGAAACATTATGAAAAATTTCAAGAAACTGACCATCAGTACGGTTCTGGCAGCCTGCGGCGTGCTGGGCGTGTCGGCCACTGCCGCAGCCCAGGACAACTGGCCCGCCAAGCCCATTACGTTTATCGTTCCCTACGCAGCAGGCGGCTTTGCCGATACCCGCATGCGCCTGCTGGCCGAAGAACTGAGCAAAGAGCTCAAGGCCAACGTTGTGGTGGAGAACAAGGCCGGGGCTGGCGGCGTGATTGGCACAGACTATGTCGCTCGCGCCAAACCCGACGGTTATACAATCGGCAGTGGCAATCTGGCGCCGCTGTCGGTCAACCCTACGCTGATGCCAAAGAACGTGAAATATGACGTGGCCAAAGACCTGGCGCCGGTGATTCTTATCGAAGAAAGCCCGCTGATCCTGAGTGTCAACAATAAACTGAACGTCAAAACCGTTGCCGATCTGATTGCGCTGGCAAAAAAAGAGCCCGGCAAACTAACCTTCGGTTCGTCCGGTGTCGGTGGTGCCCACCACCTGTCGGGTGAACTCTTTGCCTCCGACGCACAAGTGGAGCTGACTCACGTTCCATACAAGGGTGGCGCTCCTGCAGGCAGCGACCTGATGGCGGGTCACATCGATATGATGTTTGAAATGGGTTACGCAGCCATGCCGGCCATCCAGTCCAAAAAAGTGCATCCACTGGCCGTTACCAGCGCCAAGCGCCTGCCTTTGCTGCCCGATGTGCCTACCATGCAGGAAGCCGGCCTCAAGGGCTTTGAATCATACAACTGGCAGGGCGTGATTGCGCCTGCAGGCACCCCCGAACCGATTATCAGTAAACTGAATACGGCGTTCAACAATATTCTGAAAAAGCCCGAGGTGCAAAAAGCCTTCGAAAGCACGGGCGGCCAGTCTGCCGGCGGTTCACCTGACGATTTCGCCAAGTTCATCCAGAGCGAAACGGTCAAATGGGCCCAGGTTATCAAAACCTCGAATGTCTCGGTAAATTAAACGGCAACATCGTTATGTGCCTTATCGGGCGGGCGCCTGTCCGGCGCTGCTATGAGGGCTCCATTGTCGAGAAATCGGACAAGGATGCGTTCTTTACTCGTCCGCAAAGTGACCGGGCCCGCGATTTTCTGCAAAAAATACTGGTGTAAATGCGGCGATGTGCAGGTTCAGGTGATCTGCATATCGCACGCTCAAATTGTGTTTCAGTACGCCGGCTGCAATGTGGGATTTTGCGCCGATGCTTCGACCATTTCTCCCAGCATCTGGGCGGTGATGGCAGACAATGTCCATCCCAGGTGCCCGTGTCCGGTGTTATAGAAGACGCCGGGTTTGCGCCCACGGCAAACGCGCGGCATCATATCGGGCATCATCGGGCGCAGGCCGCACCATGGCACCACGCGTCGGGTGGATATCTCGGGAAACAGGCGGCGGGTCCAGTCGATAAGGGGTTGTACCCGGTCTGCGCGGATGTCCTTGTTAAAGCCATTGAATTCGGCCGTACCCGCCACCCGAAAGCGATCACCCAGAAAGCTGGTAACGATTTTGGCGTCTTCATCCAGCAGGCTGACCCGAGGCGTTGCGGCCAGGCTGGCCGCGTCGTCCAGATGGACGCTGATGGAATAGCCTTTTACCGGATAGACATTCATCGTATCGCCCAGCATGCGGGCGATGGCCCGGCTGCCGGTGCCGGCGCAAACAACAATATTCTCAGCTTCAAGATAGGCCGACTGGACATCGTCGTAGCGCTGATGGAAAATTTGATGATGGTTCCGATCGCTGGTAATGCGAGTGACCGACGTATCCATGACAAAACGCACGCCCAGCTTGCGGCATGCTGCGGCCAGCCCGATGGTGAACTTGTGAATGTCGCCGGTGGCGTCCGATGGGGTATACAAGCCCGCGAAGAAGTCCCCGGTCAGTGTCGGTTCAATGGATCGCGCTTCATCCGGCGTGACCGCATAGCGTTCCAGGCCGCCTTCCTGCAGTAGTGCATTGGTTTTTAAGGCCTTGTCAAAGCTGTCCTTGTCATAATAGATGTGCAGTATGCCCCGGCGCTCCAGATCAAAATCGATGTTCTCCTGTTCTGCCATGGCGTACAAATGACGGCGCGCTTCAATGGCCAGTCTGGTCGTTTCGATAGTATTGGTCTTGTGGTTGGGGATATTGCGTACGAATGCGGCGAGCCAGCTGTATTTATGCCAACTGAAGGCCGGATTGAGCAGCAGGGGCGCGTTGCGTTTGCCGATCCAGCGCAGTCCTTTCATGATGGTGGCGGTGCTGTTCCACACTTCGGCGTTGCTTGCCGAAAGCTGGCCGCCGTTGGCAAACGACGTTTCCATGGCGGCGTCCCGGTTTTTGTCCAGGACAGTGACCGAATAGCCGAGTTTGGCCAGGGTATAAGCGGTGGTGATGCCGGTAATGCCGGCGCCGATGATGGCGACACGTGACATAAACGTCTCCGATAGCGGTGATGCAAATCACACGATCTGCATACCCCATCTGTCACGGTACCTGAGAGTTTCACCGGCTTGTTGCATGAAGCCGGTTCCCCTTCGGTGGGCGCATGCGCCTCTCTCCAGAGTGTCGCGTTATTTGCAGTCCTTTTGCCTGAGAGTTTCCGGGGTGGTTGCTCCGTCGGCGTCAGCAGGGCTGAACTCTCCTGCAAACACGTATGTCGACAACGCATATGATAGTCGCCTGCTGTAAGACAACAAGCTAGGGTTTACCCTAGTCTGGTAAATAAGAGGATGCTGGAAACGCCGGTCAGCTGCCAACGCAATGGGTCATGCCGCCGTTTGTCCACGGCCTTTGAAATCAAAAAACCGGTTACCCCGCTGTGGGGTGAACCGGGTTGCTGTGGCGACGGCGGTATGATCGCGGTTCTATTGCACTGTAATTTTATTTTCCTTGATGATTTTTTCGTACAGTGCAGAATCCCGTTTAATGAGTTCGCTCAGTTCAGCCGCAGAGCCGCCGATGGGCACAAAACCAGCCGTCCTGAACTTGTTCTTCACATCCGGTTCTTTGACGATTTCGGCAAGTTCCGATGAGACGCGGTCCACGATTTCCTGGGGCGTTCCTTTCGGGGCCATGAGCGAAGTCCACGAGTTCATCACAAAGCCCTTGAAGCCGGCTTCTTCCATGGTGGGGATGTCATCTTCACCTTCCCAGCGTTTGGCCGACGTAATTGCCAGCGCATTGAGCTTGTCTTCCTTGACGTAACTCATAGGCACCAGGATTGGATCAAAGACCATGGAAACCCGGCCACTGAGCAAATCTGCAAGAATGGGTGCGCTGCCCTTATAGGGAACGTGTGTCATTTCAAGCCCGGCTTCATCGGCAAAGTGGGCGCCTGTCAGGTGGGCGCTCGAACCTGTGCCGCTGGAGGCGTAGGTCAGATGGTTCTTCTTGCCGTATTCCACCAGTTCTTTCATGTTCTTGGCAGGCACTTGCTTGCTGACAAAAAGAAATAGGGGTAGGTCGGCAATATGCGATACCGGAACGAAATCCTCGTTGCTATAGTTCAGCTTGTATAAATGCGGATTGGCGGAATAGGCGGCCAGGACAGTGACAAACGTATACCCGTCCGGCTTGGAGCGCGCGGCCTGGCTGGTTCCGATCGTACTGTTTGCGCCGGGTTTGTTTTCAATCACGATTGGTTGCTTGAGCCTTTCCGACAGCTTCTGCATGACAACGCGGGTTACGGTGTCAGTCGCGCCGCCCGGCGTGTAGGGAACGATAACCTTGATGGGTTTGTCGGGCCACGCCGCCTGAGCCGCCATGGGCAGAATCAGGGCAGCAAGAGCGGTGTACGCGAGAACAGATGTCCCTTTTATTTTCATTTGAATCAATCCTTATGAGATTTGGATAACCAATAAAGGATAACAAACATTGGTCAAGAATAAGCGTTCTCCTGATGAAATAAAAAAGGAAATCCGATCGCCTCCCAAAAAATGACAAAAGCCCGCAGGACTAGACTGGACGGGCTTTTGCACAGCGGAACAATACCCAGATGCAAGGGGCAATCTCCCCAATTTTGGTGTTCTGCTTGATGGAATGGCTGCCGGATGCAGACGGCGCTGCAGTACAGAAAAACGTGGTTTAGGCAAAGACGCGGAAGCGGTCCTTGTCGTCCATGTATTCTTTTTCACCAGCCGGGTTGATGATGCTGCCAAAAGGCATCTGGGCACGCAACTTCCAGCTGGCTGGAATATCCCATTCTGCCTGGACTTTATCGTCGATCAGCGGATTGTAGTGTTGTAGCGAGGCACCAATGCCGTGTTCAGCCAGCGCAGTCCAGACTGCCAGTTGCGCCATGCCGGTTGAGTGCTCGGACCAGATGGGGAAGTTCTCGGCGTAGGGAGCGAATTTTTCCTGCAGATCGGTTACTACGTCCTGATCTTCGTAGAACAGCACGGTGCCGTAGGCAGCCTGAAAGCCGCTGAGTTTTGCATCGGTGGCCGGGTAAGCGTCAGCCGGTACGATGGCTTTGAGCGTTTCCTTGGCAATTTCCCAGACACGGTCCTGGTGTTTACCCAACAGGATGACAGCGCGTGAAGACTGGGAATTGAAGGAAGAGGGCGCCTGCTTGATCGTGTTTTGAATCAGCCTGACCAGTTCGTCATTGCTGAGTTTGACATCGCGATCCAGCGCGTAGATGGTACGGCGGTTTTTCAGGTGCTGCAGAACATTTGCGGACATGATGGTAAAACCCTTTAAAAATAGTTTCAATGATCGTTGTTTGTTTTCAGATACCGCAATTGCTTGCGGTTCTTGCATAGTCAACATTATGCTGCAATGCAGGGTGAGTTTGTTTCATCTGTTTTGTAGAGTATGTTCAAAATATTTGAACGATGGGTGCGACCAGAACAAGGGCTTGGACCGCCAAGGGGTGTTAACAGGGGATATTGAGAAGGGACAGTGAAAAGCGTGCTCTGGCAGGCAGGGCCCTGCGGAAGGGGCAGCAACGAAATGTGAGGCGCCAGACGTCACCCGTGCGGGTGGGATCAGCTATAAAGGGTAAATTGGTCAATCGTATTGCGGTGCGGGCAAAGCGCTACGCTTTTGGCCGACCCATTGCGGCGGTCTGCAGCGGTTGCGGTTTCCCCTGATTGTGATCAACAAGCGCGCTCAATGCGCACAATTGGGTGAGGCGCTGTCCGGTACTGGTTCAGGCGTGTACCGGACAACGCTCGCCTCTGTCTTTGCGCGCTTACTTTTTCTCGAACCCCAAGGACTCGAGCACCTTGCCTTCGTCTGTTGTGGTTTTTTTCGCAAACTCGGTGTATTGCTGGGTGCTCATGTAGAGCGGTTCCATATCGTATTTTTCCAGCGCTTCGCGAAAGTTGGGTTTTTCCATGGCCAGCTTGAGCGCGTCATGAAGCTTTTTCACGATGTCCGGATCGGTGTCCTTGGGAACGGCCAGTCCGAAAGGAGAAAGCTGAACACGGTTAAGGCCCGATTCCTTGAGGGTGGGCGCGTCAGGAAATTTTTTGCTGCGTTTTTCACCCCAGGTAGACAACAGGCGCAGCTTGCCGTTCTCTACATAAGGCGCCCATGCCGGGGTATCTGCCACTGACATGACAAACCCGCCAATAATGGCCTTGAGCGACTCCGCGTTGCCTTTATAGGGGACATGCACCAGTTTGATGTCGGCGTCCTGGGCAATGGCCTCCATGGTGATATGCAGGGTCGTCATAATGCCCGGCGAACCATAGGTGAGTTTTTCCGGATTTTCTCTGGCGTACTCGATATATTCTTTCATCGACTTGATCGGTGAATCGGCCGGCACCACCAGTCCGAAAGAATAACCTGCAAGGCCGATGACATAGGTCAGATCGGTGGCCGGGTTCCAGTCAATCTTGCTGATGTAGGGCAGGCGGAACACCGGTGTTGGCGTTTGGGCAAGGGTGTAGCCGTCCGGCTTCTTATTGTGCAGCTGCATGGCCGGCAGAACACCGCCGGCACCCGGCTTGTTTTCGACGATCACCGGTTGCTTGAGAATACCCGTCAGGTTTTCTGCCAGCACCCGGAATGGAATGTCGGTTGAGCCGCCGGCCGTATAGCCAATCACGATTGTGATTGGCTTGTTAGGAAAGTTCTTGGCTGCCTCGGACATTGCCTGGGCTGACTGCATACCGCCTGCCATGAGCATAGCAATGGCGGCGGTATAAATGGACTTGCCTGGTTTTATCACACTTGTCTCCTGTTTTTTAGTAATGCGGATAATTTCAGATGGCGCGTCTGGATGTCTGATCTGATTAGTGCAGGATCTTACAAGTCAGATATTACCGTCTTTAATCAGATCCTTCGCAATAATGATTTGCTGAATTTGTGATGTGCCTTCGTATAGACGGAACAGGCGTACATCACGATAGAAACGTTCGATCGCGTATTCGGAAATATAACCGGATCCGCCATGAATCTGCACCGCCCTGTCGGCAACACGGCAGCACATTTCGGTAGCAAAATATTTTACGCAGGAGGCCAGCGCCGACACGCTTTCGCCGCTGTCGCGCCGGCGTGTTGCATCGAGCAACATGCATTCGGCCGCGTAAATATCCGTTTTGCTATCTGCAAGCATACCCTGAATCAATTGAAAATCAACTAGAGGATGCCCGAATTGCTTGCGGTCCTTGGCAAACGCCAGCGCATCGGCCAGCATGCGTTTGGCCGCGCCGATAGCGACGCCGGAAATATGCAGGCGGCCTTTGTCCAGTACTTTCATGGCAGTCTTAAAGCCCACGCCTTCCTTGCCGCCGATCAACTGGCTTGCCGGTATGCGGCAGTTATCAAAAATGACATCGCTCGTGTGTGCGCCTTTCTGGCCCATTTTTTTGTCGCGTTTGCCCAGTGTGAGTCCTGGGGTGCCGGCCTCGACAATGAACGCTGAAATACCCGAAGCACCTTTGATGTCGGGATTGCTGCGCGCCATGACGGTAAAAATGCCGGCATGAGGCGCGTTGGTAATGAAGCGTTTGGTGCCATTGATGATGTAATGGTCGCCATCGCGTACGGCTGTTGTACGCAGGGACCCGGCATCGGAACCGGCTTCCGGTTCGGTCAGGGCAAACGAGCCGATCAGATCGCCGCTGGCCAGGCGTGGCAGATATTTTTCTTTCTGTTCCGTGGTGCCGTCGATCACGATGCCCGACGAACCGATGCCGTTGTTGGTGCCGATGTAGGAACGAAACGCCGGGGAGGTGCGACCCAGTTCCATCGCAATGCGGGCTTCCTCTTCCATGGTCAGGCCCAGGCCGCCATATTCTTCAGGCAAGGCCAGACCAAACAGACCCAGCTCTTTCATCTGGTCCCGGATTTGCTGGGGAATTTCGTCGGTCTCGGCAACTTCGTTTTCGGCGGGAACGAGGACTTCGCTAACGAAGCGGCGAACGCCTTCTTCAAGAAGGGTCTGGGTTTCCTGATCACGTATCATGACTGTGATTAATCCTTATAAAAAATGAGTGCGTTATTTTGCCAGAAACCGGCTGAATGCCGTCTTTGCTTCGGGCGATGCCAGGCATTGCACAAAACGTTCTCTTTCAGCATCCAGCGTTGCGGCCACGTCTTGGGCCGCAGCGCGCTGCATCAGCGCTTTGGTGCTGGTCAGGGCAAGTCGGGACTGGCGGGCCATTTCGCGGGCCAGTTCCTGGGCGGTACTTTCGGCCTGGCCGGCAATGACCACGCGATTGATAAGGCCTGCCTGTTGGGCTTCTTCAGCCGTAAAGGGTGTGCCACGGTACAGCCATTCATTGGCCTTTCGAATCCCGACGTAACGGGCAAGCAGCAGGCTGGACGCGCCTTCAGGGCACAGGCCCAGCGGCACGAAGGGAATGCGGAACTGTGTACCGGTGCCGGCAACAACAAAATCACAATGCAGCAACATCGTGACGCCAATGCCAATGGCGCCGCCTTCGACGGCGGCGATGATGGGAATGTTGACCTTGCTGATGGTTTTGAGAAATGTCAGGCCTGGGCTGGCGCCTTCGGGCGCATTAACAAAGTCGCGCAGATCGTTGCCCGCTGTGAAATAGCCGCCCGCACCGGTCAGTACAATGGCATGCAGGTCTTCTCTTGCGGTGGCCTGCGCCAGCGCCGCCGTGAGCGCAGCATAGGTAGCGCTATCCAGTGCGTTTTTCTGTGCCGGTCTGTTGATGGTGAGCGTCAGAACCCGCTCGCTGACATTGACCAGGATCGTGGGCGTGGTCGCTGTATCGTTCATTAGGCGTTCTCGCTGGCAAGGCGCTGGCGCGCGGTCTGGTATTCCTGTTGCATGCGCTGGGCGATCGCGGCAACCGGCTCTACTGAGTCGATAGTGCCGACGCCCTGGCCGGCACCCCAGACATCTTTCCACGCCTTGACGCGGGTTGAACCAAAGTTGGTTGATGATTTTTCCTGTTCTTGCAGGTTGTCCGGATCCAGGCCTGATGCCGTAATGCTCGGCGCCAGGTAATTACCGGGTATACCCGTGAAAAACGGCGTGTACAGAATGTCTTTGGCTGCTGCGTCGACGATCATTTGTTTGTAGCGTGGGTCGGCGTTCGCTTCCTGGCTGGCTATAAAGCGCGTGCCGATATACGCAAAATCGGCTCCCATCGCCTGGGCTGCCAGGATGGCATCGCCGTTGGTGATCGAGCCGGAAAGAATAATCGGGCCATCATAGAATTTACGTACTTCCGACACCAGTGCGAACGGACTCAGCGTGCCTGCATGGCCGCCTGCGCCGGCGGCAACAAGAATCAGCCCGTCCACGCCGGCTTCCAGTGCCTTCTCGGCATGGCGGATGGTTGTGACATCATGAAAGACCAGGCCGCCCCAGCCATGAACCGCAGAAGCGACGTCCGACGGGGCGCGCAGGCTGGTGATGATGACGGGAACCTTGTATTTCTCGCAGGCCTGCATG
>NZ_JBQEAU010000027.1:36554-39617 GCF_052108595.1 Advenella sp. | reverse complement strand
GGCCTGGAGGAAGTGCTTTGCGAGGAAATGCAGGCGCTGGGCTTTGAGCACGTCGAAAAAGGACGTGCCGGCTGCGCCTTCGAAACCGACTGGGCAGGCATTTTGCGGGCCAACCTGTACTCCCGCCTGGCAACCCGGATTCTGGTGCAAGTGGCGCACGGCCTGGTGCTCAAGGAAGACGACATCTACGAACTGGCTTACGACGCCCCGTGGGAGCGCTGGTTTGGCGCTGAACATTCCCTGCGGGTCGATACCTCGGCCATCCAGAGTCCCATGAAAAGCCTGATGTTCTGCAATCTAAAGGCAAAAGACGGCATCTGTGACCGCCTTCGCGATCGCGAAGGCGAGCGTCCAAGCATCGATACGGTCCGGCCCGATGCCCGGGTGCACCTTTTTCTGACCCGGGATTCGGGCACGCTATACCTTGATACCTCCGGAGAATCCCTATTCAAGCGCGGCTGGCGTCTGGACAAGGGCGAAGCGCCGCTGCGCGAGAATCTGGCCGCCGGCATTCTGGCGCTCTCGGGCTGGGACCCTTCTCTGCCCTTATTGGATCCCTTTTGTGGCAGCGGAACCATTCTGATCGAGGCTGCCTGGATCGCGCAAGGCGTGCCGCCGGGCATATCTCGTCCCTTTGGATTCGAGCGGCTGCGCAATGCCGATGCCCGTCAATGGACAGCCTTGAAAGAAGATGCCCTCAGCCGCATCGCGCCGGAGCTGGAGACCCCGCTATACGGCTGCGATCTGGACCCTCATGCACTGGAGGCCGCGCGCGAAAACATGCAGCGCGCCAATCTGGCGCCAGACTCCATTCAGTTTGCCCGGGCCAATGCGCTGGACCTGCAGCCCCCAACAAATGCCGGCTGGCTGGTCACCAATCCCCCTTATGGGGAACGAATGGATCAACAGGACGACGGTTTCTGGCGCGACTGGTCCGCCTGCCTGAAACAGCAATTTGCCGGATGGCAGGTTCATGTGATTTCCAGTGACCTGGAATTGCCCGGAAAACTGCGCCTCAAAGCGCGTCGCCGTACGCCACTGTACAATGGGGCGCTTGACTGCCGCCTGTTTTCATTTGAAATGGTCGCCGAAAGCTACCGTAAACCCTGATAGCCAACTGCATGAAACCTTCTGCTTCTCCTGACGCGGCGCTGTTGTCGCGCCGTTCCCCTTCCCGTTTGCGCCTGTTTGCCTGCATGATGTATGAGGCCGTGCTCCTGTTCGGCGTCGTCTTCTTTGCCGATTACATTTTCGACACGCTCACGCAAAGCCGCAGTGGCCTGACCCTTCTGGGCACGCGCCAGGCGGTGCTGTTTGTCGCCATAGGCCTGTATTTTGTGCTGTGCTGGCGAAAACACGGACAGACACTGCCCATGAAAACCTGGAATATCCGGCTCGTCAGCGGGCAAGGCACCCGTCCTTCCCTGGGCAAACTCGTGCTGCGCTATGTCCTGTGCTGGCCCATCCCGCTGCTGGGAGCCTATCTGGTGTACCTCTCGTCCAACTCACTGGGCTGGCCATCCATCACTCTGTTCATTGTGTTTACGCCTTTTCTCAACTTTGTCTATAGCTGGCTTGACAGGGACGGGCTGATGTTGCATGACAGGCTGGCCGGCACCCGTCTGATCGACCTATCGCCGGCGGCAATTCAATGATAGAATCAGAAGTCCACGGGCAGCAGGCTGGATCTTTTTTGCACACACTGCCCTATTTCTTTAGCGCCCCCGATTCTTTACGCCACCTTATGACCGATCATTATTCGTCACTCTATAAATCATTTGAATGGCTGGTTCCCTCGGTATTCAATATAGCGGATGCCTGCTGTCACCGGTGGGCCTCCAGCCCTCACGAAGCACGCCAGGTCGCCATTTATTTCGAAGATCAGGTAGGGCAGCTCACACTACTGACTTACGGGCAACTGTCCGAAAAGGTCAATAAACTGGCCAACGGCTTTATCCGCATGGGTGTTCAGCCGCAGGACCGCGTAGCGGTCGCGCTGCAGCACTCGGCAGAAAGCGCAATCACCCAGCTGGCAGTACTTACCGTGGGTGCGATTGTGGTGCCCCTGACCTCCTCCCTGAGCAACGCCGAATACGCCGAAAGGCTACATGATTCGCAGGCACGGGTAGCAGTGGTCGACAAGCACTCCATTACTGCACTTATTTCTGCGGTTGACAATCATTCGCCAGTCAAACAGATTATCGGCATCCATACTGATGATGACCGGATCATTTCCTGGCGTACCCTGCTGGCGCGCCAACCGTCCACCTTCACCCCTCATGTGGTTAGCGCGTCCACGCCGGCTATTCTGGTGTACCCTGCCACGGCCGAAAACGAACCGTTGCGCGGCGTGCTTCTGGATCACAGCTCACTGATCGGCACCCTGCCGGGCTTTGTCGCATCACAGAACTGGTTTCCGAAAACAAACGATATTTTCTGGACCTCCTACGACTGGAACAGCCCCAACGGCCTGCTCAATGCGCTGCTGCCCACGCTGTATTTCGGCAAGTCCATCGTCGGCTGCCCGGCCGGACGCACCATACCACGACTGTTTACGCTGCTCGAGCACTACCAGATTACCAACATTCATGCTTCCGGCGAGGATTTGCGCCGTATCCGCGAGTACCCCGATACGCTGGAAGAGTTCGAGCTGGCCATCCGCAGCATCAGTTGCCTGGATACCGATTACGATCCGTCGCTGGGCCAATGGGCCAAGCAGCGCTTTGACGTTGATATTAATGTGGTCGCCGCGCCGCTGGGCTTTGGCTATATTATTGGCGAAAGCCAGGAAAAATGGGCGCCTCGCCAGGGCAGTATGGGCCGCGTTTATCCGGGCCATCGGATCACAGTTATTGACCAGGCCGGTAAGCCACTGAAAACCGGCCAGAAGGGTTTCATCGCGGTAAACAGGACCGACCAGAACGACTATCCCGATCCGGCGGTCGCCTTGCACTATTGGTCCGGCGCCCAGATCCATCCGCTGCAGGCCGAACCACAGGAGTGGATTCCAACCTCCATTCGCGGCCACATTGACAAGGATGGCTACGTCTGGCGCGACGCCGA
>NZ_JBQEAU010000027.1:32025-36454 GCF_052108595.1 Advenella sp. | reverse complement strand
ACGCCGACACCGATAGCGTAACCAGCTAGGAAAAGGAGAAACATTCATCATGGCCGTGTATCAGATTGATGAACTGGCGCCAAATATCGACCCTACCGCTTTTGTCTTCGACAGCGCGACGGTCATTGGCAACGTCACCCTGGAAAAAAATGTCAGTGTCTGGGCCAATGTGGCCATTCGCGGCGACAACGCGCCTATCCTGATCAAGGAAGGCAGCAACGTCCAGGAAGGCAGCGTGCTGCATGTGGACGAAGGCGTTCCCCTGACCATTGAAAGGAACGTCACCGTGGGCCATCAGGCCATGCTGCACGGCTGCACCATTGGCGAAGGCTCTCTTATCGGCATGCAGGCCATTGTCTTGAACAACGCACGCATTGGCAAAAACTGTATCATCGGCGCCGGCGCGATCGTTACCGAAGGCAAAGTCATCCCTGACGGCTCGCTGGTTATCGGTATCGGCAAAATTGCACGCACGCTGAGCGAAGACGAAATCGCCAATATTCACAAAAATACTGCTCATTACGTATGGCAGGGCCAGCGCTATCGCAGCGGCCTTAAACGCCTGACGTAATTTTGGCCCTGTGCCACCCTGCCATGACGACTGACCAATTACAGAAATACCTGCTTGACGACCGCAGCACCCGCATCCAGACCGTCGACCTGACCGAGACCTGGCATACCGGCCTGGCGCATCAGAGCTACCCGCCGGTCGTTCGCGACCTGCTCGGGCAGCTGTGCGCAGCCTCGGTGCTGCTGGCCTCGAACATTAAGTTCGATGGTTCGCTCGTATTGCAACTGCAGGGAGACGGGCCACTGGCCCTGATCGTGGTCGAATGTCAATCCGACCTGAGCCTGCGCGCCACCGTACAGTTGCGTCAGGAATTTGTGGTTCCCGACAATGCCACATTCCAGTCGCTGCTCAACGCCAACGGCAATGGTCGGTTTATTGTCATTCTGGATCCGACAGACCGGCAGGAAGGCCAACACCCCTATCAGGGTGTAGTGCCCATGGAAGGCGATTCGGTCGCCCAGGTCCTGGAGCATTATATGAAACAGTCAGAACAGCTCGATACGCGCATCTGGCTGGCCGCCAACGCGCAACGCGCTGCCGGTCTGTTGCTGCAACGACTGCCCGACCATGGTGGTACGGCCGATGATGCCGAAGCCCACCAGGAATCGTGGCAGCGCACCCGCATTCTGGCCCAGACCCTGACTCAGGAGGAAATGCTCAGCGAGTCTCCTGAGACACTGATCCATCGCCTGTTCTGGGAAGAGCCGTTGCTCACCTTCGAGCCGCAACCGGTACGCTGGTTTTGCCCATGTACACGTGAACGCGTCGGCAATATGCTCAAGATGCTCGGCCAAGCCGAAATCGAGAGCATTCTGAGTGAACAGGGAAAAATCGATATCGCCTGCAATTTCTGCGGCAAGCCATATACGTTCGACGCGATCGATTGTGCCCGTCTGTTTATAGATGGCCAATCGCCCGAGGATCCGCCCGAACCCATAGCGCATTAAGCGCGGGCGCAACGGGCCGTCACGCCTGGAGTTTGGCGGCAATGGACGGTAACGCTGTCGCTCGGGCGGCTGCCTTCACTCACTCCCCTCACTCCCCTCACTTCCCTTACTGGCAAATACGGTTGTGGTAACCCTGGTTCTTGCCATCGCCACCCGCGGCACGCCCCGGCGACCACAACGTATACTTGTCCAGCGTAGGAATCCACACTATACATTTGCCCTCGTTTTACGCACACTGCGGGGATGCAATATACCTTCCCGCTCATTCTTTTTTCGTTCTGCCCGCGCTACCCTGCGCTTGCCCAGCCATGCCGTCCTGGCGGCGTGCCATCAAAAACAACAGCGCCCTCGTTGGCACGCCAGCACGGCTTTGCAATGGTGGAATTTCTCGTTGTCGCCCTTCCCTTGTTGTTTGCGGCCATGGCCAGCTACGAAGCCTCGCGCTGGTATATGGCGCGTGAAGCCGTCAGTCTTGCACTGCTTGAGGCCAGCCGTGCCGGCAGCGTGAACCACGCCAAGCCGCAGGCGATCGAAGACGCATTCCTGGATGCGCTGGCTCCGCTGTATGCGCCGGCGGGCACTTTTCGCAGCCCGCGTGAGCGGATGCTCCACCAACAGAAACGATTCGAGCAAGACAGTGGCCGGCTTGCATGGGACATTGCCATTACTCATCCCAACGTTGCCGAATTTGCCGACTTCATGCAAAAGGATCTTCCCATTGCCGTGAAAACCGGCAATCCAGCCATTAATAACAATTATCAGCACAGGCAACATCAACAATATCCACGCGGCCCTGCATCGGGCAGCACGATCTACGATGCCAACACCCTGCAACTGCAGGCACGCTATTTGTATGTGCCGGTGGTGCCGGGCATGCGCACGTTGTTGCGCACCCTGTTCGGTGCAATCAGCACATCCGGATCACCACTGGCCACCCACGGTGTGCTGCCAATAAGCGCGGCAATCACAATTGAAATGCAATCTCATCCGGTTCTCTGGTTGTCCGAAGAAACGACCCACGTTCGCTACAAGCAGCTTAGCGCGTTTGCCAACTCACCAGGACCGCTACGCAAACCGACCACCGAGGCCAGTGGTGGCAACGGCGACGCAATGGATAGCATTGCCTCCCAGCCGGCAACGCCCAACGCCACGTTCCCCGGCGGCAAGCCAGCCTCGCAGGCCAGGACTGACGCCGTTGCGACGGGTAGCCAGCACCAGCCAGGCGCAACGCCTACAAACAATGAGGCTCCCGAAAATGCCCTGCCCGCCGAGTCGGCCTGCCTGCCATAAGTGCTGCAAACAAGCGCGCAGTACAGCAGGCACACAACGTGGCATTCGGGATTATATTAACTTGGGCTGATTCGGCTTGGTGCTGATTCGATCTAATGCTAATTTGGTCTGGTTCTGATTCGATCAGATCCGGATTTGGCTCAGTCCTGAACCAGCTTAGACGGCACGAGCGACACCAACAGCAAATGATTATTCCTGTCTGCTATTGCTGCGTCGGTTTTGAAGACCTGGCCGGCTTGCGGCTCTCGGACTTTGTCCGCGTATTGCCGGCAGCCGTTGCTTTTGCCTGGGCTTTGGCTGCCGCAGTAGAAGCTGCCTTGGCCTTGGATGTCCCCGGTACCTCGTAGCTGACCGGCACATCGGGTTGCGGCTCATTCGGCGTCAGGATCTGCACATACGTTTCGTCTTTTTTGATCATGCGCATTTCAATACGGGCGCGATCTTCAAGTGCATCGGTACCCGTTTTCAGATCATGTACTTCCGCATCCATTGCATTGTTGCGAGTCAGCAACGCCTTGTTCTTCTCTTCCTGGGCTTCCAGTTGCTGCTTAAGCACTGTCACGCGCGCCCACCCTTCTTCCCCCCACCACAGCGGATATTGTATGGCTACGCAGGCAACCATCAGGGCAAGGTATAGTAAGCGCATGACAAATGCTCAATACTCGCGCCGCAGCGCTTAACGGATGTTGTAAAACGCATCCAGACCCGGGAAGCGGGCCACTTCTGCCAGTTCTTCCTCGATACGCAGCAACTGGTTGTACTTGGCCATACGGTCCGAACGAGACAGGGAGCCGGTCTTGATCTGCATAGCATTGGTAGCCACGGCAATATCGGCAATGGTGGAGTCTTCGGTTTCACCGGAGCGGTGTGAAATGACCGCCGTATAACCCGCTCGCTTGGCCATTTCAATGGCAGCAAAGGTTTCTGTCAGTGTACCGATCTGGTTGATCTTGATAAGAATGGAGTTGGCAACGCCTTTCTGGATGCCTTCCTTCAGGATTTTCGTATTGGTAACGAACAGATCGTCGCCCACCAGCTGCACTTTCTTGCCCAGCTGGTCCGTAAGGATTTTCCAGCCATCCCAGTCGTTTTCCGCCATCCCGTCTTCGATGCTGATGATTGGGTATTTGTCGCACCAGGAGGCCAGCAAATTGGCAAACTCGGCCGAAGTCAGGGAAATATTGCCTTCGCCGGCCAGATGATATTTGCCGTCGCGGTAAAACTCGGAACTGGCGCAATCGAGGCCCAGCGCAATTTGGGTGCCAGGCTCGTAGCCGGCTTCAGTAATCGCATTCAGAATCAGATGAATGGCCGACTCATGATTGGCCACATTGGGCGCAAAGCCGCCTTCATCGCCCACCGCCGTAGACATGCCATGGCCATGGATCAGTTTTTTCAGGGCGTGGAAAACCTCTGCACCCATGCGCAGCGACTCACGGAAACTGGTCGCGCCAACCGGCAGAATCATGAATTCCTGCATATCGAGCGTATTGTTGGCATGGGCGCCGCCGTTGATGACGTTCATCATGGGCACAGGCATGCTCATGGGGCCGCTGCCGCCAAAATAGCGATACAGGGAAAGACCGGACTCATCGGCTGCGGCACGGGCAACGGCCATACT